>JBJENB010000250.1:0-14647 GCA_051879975.1 Wujia sp. | reverse complement strand
CCCGACCTCTATGGAATATTGCAATGCACTAATGGCATATTTAATTGATTTCGACGACAATCCAAATGATAAGGAGATTGACAGGAGAATTGATACGATAAAGGCTCTTTACGACATCGATGGCGTGATGGATGCAGCGGGATATTGTGCAGATTGTATCGGAGTAACAGGAACCATGGAGGCTGTTAGCAAGCTGCTTTTGGTAATAACCTGCGTTGTGGTTATTCTTGTTACCATACTTATGGAGAGAAGCTTTATATCTGATGAGACAAGTCAGATTGCCCTTCTTAAGGCAATAGGCTTTAATGATAAGACTATACTTAAGTGGCATATTATAAGATTTATGCTTGTAGGAATTGTCGCAGAGCTTCTGGCTGTGCTTTTGACTGTGCCTGTCACAAAGCTTTGGTGCGACCCGATTTTTGGCATGATGGGAGCTACAGATGTAAAGTATTTCTTTAATCCGGTATCCTTATTGATTTGCTATCCGGGAATTATTTTGATAATTACATTTGCTTCGGTAGCACTTACGGCACTTTATACGAAGAAGATTAGCAGCAGAGATGTTATAAATATTGAGTAAATAGGAGGATTATTATGGCAAATATATTAGAGGTTAAGGATTTGTGTAAGACCTATGTGGTAGATAAAAGGCAGAATAATGTACTTAAAAATGTAAGCTTTGACATTGAAGAGGGCGACATGGTAGCCATTATGGGACCATCCGGTTCAGGAAAATCCACCCTGCTGTATACAGTTTCGGGCATGGATAAGCCTACAGGGGGAAACGTGATATTTGACGGACGGGATATAACGAAGCTAACTGCAAATGAGCTGGCAGCCGTCAGATTAGACGATATGGGATTTATATTCCAGCAAATGTACATGATGAAAAACTTAACGATATTGGACAATATTGTTTTGCCTGCCACAGAGAGTAAGAAGGGAAATGAGTCGAAGACTGATAAGGTTAAGCGGGCTGAGGAGCTGATGCGTAAATTATCCATAATAGATATAGCTGAAAATGATATCAATGAGGTTTCAGGAGGACAGCTGCAAAGGGCATGTATCTGCAGGAGTATGATAAATAATCCTAAGCTTTTATTTGCAGATGAGCCGACTGGCGCACTTAATCGGGCGGCATCAGGGGAGGTTATGGACGAGCTGGTTAAGCTAAATCAGACAGGAACTACCATTATGATGGTAACTCATGATGCGAAGGTAGCTGCGAAATGCAAAAGAGTATTTTATTTTGTTGACGGAAACATAAAGGGAGAATATGTAGCGCCAACAGATGAGGGCTTAAGTCAATCGGATAAGGAGAGAAGACTAAACAGCTGGCTTATGGATTTGGGCTGGTAGTCCGGTGGTTCAGACGAAATATAAGCCAAATCGAGGCAGGATTATTATTTTCTACACAAAACCCCGCAACCGTGGTACAATGAAAACACGGCTGCGGGGTTTTATGATGAGCACAATAGTTGCTCGCTTTGTTAATATCAGTATCAGCGTTAGAATTGTAAAGATACAGAATGGAGATAGATAATTTATGTTTGAATTTAAGTTACAGCTTGGATGTTTGATAGTGGTACTCTATTTTACCATTGTATACATAAAACAGACCTATGATAGAAAAGTGGCTTGTAATAAGTTATTTGATGCACTTCTGATCGCTGCACCATGGGCTATTATTTTTGATGGACTCACAGCATGGACTGTCAATCATATGGATACTGTACCCGGTTGGATAAACATGGCGGCGCATGGGATATTTTTTGTGCTAATGGATTTGGTAAACATACTGATATTTGTATATATGGTTCATCAGATGGTGGGAATCAAAAATAAAAAGGAATTGTTTTTGATTTTATTGCCGGGAATTATTTCCATAGCTGCCGTGCTTATTACCATGAAGGATTTATATTTTATTGAGGGGAAAACTACCGCTTATTCAATGGGACTGTCAGTAATTATATGTTTTGCTTCATTGTTTCTTCATTATTTTATGATTATTGCCCTTCTCTGTATTAAGCATAGAAATATAGAAAGACATAAAATATTCAGCATAGTGTTATTCATGGTGATTTCCGGCTGCGTATTGGTTGCTCAGATTATTTATCCTGAATTACTTATTACCTCGCTGGTGCCAATGTTATTTGTTGTCGGATTATATATGAATTTTGAAAATCCTGCATTGATTCGTCTCAAGCAATACAATGCTGACATGGTTACCGGTTTTGCAACCTTAGTTGAAAATAGGGATAACAACACAGGAGGTCATATCCGAAGGACAAAGGGATATGTAGAAATAATTATAGATGAGCTAAAAAGAAAACCGGAATATGCCAGAATATTGACAAAGGATTACATAGAAAATGTTATCAATGCGGCGCCAATGCATGATATTGGAAAAATTTCGACGCCTGATCACATATTGCAGAAGCCGGGAAAACTGACTGCCGAGGAATATGAAATTATGAAGCAGCACTCTGCGGTTGGCGGAAATATTATTAAGGAAACCTTTGCGGATTTGGATGAGCCGGAGTATCAGCAGATAGCCTATGAGGTTGCAAGATTTCACCATGAAAAATGGAATGGCAAAGGATATCCGGATGGCTTAAGGGGGGAAGAAATACCTCTGCATGCAAGAATAATGGCCATTGCGGATGTGTTTGATGCGGTGTCGGCAAAGCGCTGCTATAGGGATGCTATGCCTATTGAAAAGTGCTTCAAAATTATAGAAGAGGGTTCCGGAGAGGACTTTGATCCGGAGCTTGCTACTATATTTTTGAATGCCCGTGAAAAGGTATTGGCATATTACAATGAAGATAAAGAAAGAAGAAATAAAAAAATTCAAAATGAAAACATTTAAACCGGGAGAGAATTATGCTTATAAGTATTGCTTATATATTGCTGCTTGGAATGTTAAGCGGATGGATATGCAGGAAGATAAAGTTTCCGGGTTTGTTTGGTATGCTCTTGACAGGTATTGTAATCGGACCTCACATGCTGAACTTAATTGACGTAACGGTTTTAAACATTTCCACGGAAATTAGAAGAATTGCATTGATTATTATACTTGTTAGGGCGGGTCTTAAGCTGTCTGTAGATGATTTGAAGAAGGTGGGGAGACCTGCCGTTTTGATGTGCTTTTTACCGGCAAGCCTTGAGCTGTTGGGGATGCTGATACTGGCACCAAAGCTTTTGGGGATATCTCTGCTTGAAGCGGCTATATTGGGCGCTGTAGTCGGTGCCGTATCGCCGGCTGTTATTGTACCGGGCATGATAAAGCTTATTGATAAAGGTTATGGAACGGATAAAGGAATACCCCAGATGATACTAGCCGGTGCATCTGTAGATGATGTTTATGTGATTGTATTATTCACTACCTTTATTGGACTGGCGCAGGGGCAAAAGGTAGATGTTATGAGTTTTGTAGATATACCTGTTTCAATTATTGTAGGAATAATTGCAGGACTTATTGTAGGATATGCAATAGCTATCTTTATGGACAAATTTGAGATTCGGAATACAACCAAAGCACTTATATTGCTTTCAGTCTGCTTTATTATAGTAACTCTGGAGGATGCGTTTTCAGAGCTTGTGCCATTTGCCTCGCTGATTGCAGTTATGAGCGTAGGACTTATGGTCAAGAGGAAGAAGCAGCAGTTAGCCACAGTGCTTTCAGCACAGTATGACAAGCTGTGGATAGCAGCAGAGGTATTCCTGTTTGTATTGGTTGGGGCCTCTGTTGAGATTGATAGTGCTATGTCGGCAGGAATAAGCACATTGATATTGCTGCTGGGCGTTTTAATTTTTCGAATGGCTGGTGTGTTTATGTGTTTGCTTGCAACCCCTCTTACAATGAAGGAAAGGCTGTTCTGTATGCTGGCATATACACCCAAAGCCACGGTGCAGGCGGCAATTGGCGGATTACCACTTGCCTATGGTTTATCCTGTGGAAGTATCGTTCTGACCGTATCAGTTATTGCTATACTGCTCACAGCACCCCTTGGAGCCTTTGCCATAGAGCTATCATATAAAAAACTGCTGAAGCATACTGAACCGAGAACTTAAATGTAGTGGGTAAAATGATAGATTTGCGAGAGGATAAGAACATGAGAGATGTGACCAGAATAAAATGGTTATGGAATAAACTGAAAGGGTACCGGGCTATGTTTTTGCTGGGTATCTTTACAACAATAATATACAATATAATGCAGCTTACTGTTGCGGTGTTCACTCAGAATATCGTAGACCGATTTTTGAATGAGGAGACCGGTGCGTATAACCTAGCACATCACAGAGATGAATTTATAATTCTGGTTGTTGCCATGGTAGGTTTGACATTTATCAGAACAGTTATCGTTTATCGTTCATGTATGCTGTATGAGAAGGCATCACAGCATGTGGTTTGTTCAACCAGAAATTCCCTGTTTAAAAAAATTCAGCATCAGGATATGAGATTTTATGACGAGTTTAGAACAGGAGACTTAATGACAAGATTAACGGGAGATTTAGATTCTGTTCGTCATACATTAGCATGGACTACACGAGTAATTCTTGAAAGTATTGTTTTGTTTGTATCCGTGGCATGCTATTTTATTTATTTAAATGCAAAGGTTGCACTTTGTGTGTTATCGGTTTCTCCGCTTTTGATGATTATTACCATCAGATTTAAGAAAAAGGTCGCACCGCTTCATGAAAATCTTCGAGAGCAGCTTTCACAACTCAACACTGCGGCTCAGGAAAACATAGCCGGCAATAGAATAGTAAAGGCATTTGCAAGAGAGGACTATGAGATAGAAAAATTCAGAGAGAGAAATAAAGCTTATGCAAGTGCAAATAAGAAGACAATACTTACAAATCTGCGATATTTTCCTTTGATTGAAATTTGTGCAGATGCTTTAACGGTTATTTTGCTTTTGGCTGGCGGTTTGGAGATGATGCATGGAAGGTTTACAGCCGGAGAATATGTTGCATTTGCCTGTCTTACATGGGCAATTGCCGGTCCAATGCGTAATATGAGCAATATTTTCAATGAATTTCAGAGATTTGCAGCAGCCAGCACTAAGATAATGGAGCTTGAAGCCAGTAACTCAACGATTAAGGAATCTGATAATCCTGTCTTGATACACGGTAAACTCAAGGGAGAGATAGAGTTTAAAAATATAGCATTTTCCTATGGTGACGGAGAGGTTTTGGAGGATATCAGCTTTTGTGTCAAGCCGGGACAGACTGTCGCCATTATGGGCAAAACCGGAAGCGGTAAGACCTCTCTGGTAAATCTGATTCCAAGATTTTATGATCCGGACCGTGGAGAAATTCTCATTGATGGTGTCAACATCAGGGAATATCCTTTACGGGATTTAAGAAAGAATATTGGCTTTGCCACCCAGGATATACTGCTTTATTCAGATACCATAGACGGTAATATTGCCTTTGGGGATATTGATATGCCTGAGGAAAATGTTCAGCGTTATGCAAGATATTCGGCAGCGGATTCATTTATTAGAAAGCTCCCTGTGGGCTACAATACAATAATCGGAGAGCGTGGAGTGGGTCTTTCCGGCGGACAGAAGCAACGTGTAGCCCTGGCTCGTGCCCTGGCGGTAGAGCCGTCCATTCTGATTCTGGATGATACTACCTCGGCTGTTGATATGGAGACAGAACAATACATACAGGAGAGCTTGAGAAATCTTGATTTTACTTGTACCAAAATAATCATTGCGCAAAGAATTTCTTCAACCAAGGATGCGGATTTAATTATTTATCTTAAGGATGGTAAAATTGAAGAGATAGGTACTCATCAGGAGCTGTTAGCGCTTAAGAAAAATTATTACGATATCTATATGCTTCAGACCGGAGGTGAGTCTATTGGCTAGAAATACGTATGAGGTTGATGAGGTATTGGAAACACCCTTTAACATAAAGCATTTGCTTCGGGCATGGGTGTACATTAAGAAATATGCAGGCAAAATGATAGGGGCATTAATCATAAGTGCTGTTGCAGCAGCTACAGGGCTCCTTTCACCAATTATTGTTCAGCGGGCACTTGATGTAGCTATTCCTGACAAGGACGAAAAACAATTAGTATTTTTATGTGTGCTTTTGATGGGCACTTATGCAATCAGCATTGTCTTTGCTACGGCGCGTTTAAGAATCATGAATCTTGTGGGTCAGGATATCATTCATGATATTAGAAATGATTTGTTTGAACATCTTCAAGAGCTGCCATTTCAATATTATGATGAACGTCCTCAGGGAAAGATTTTGATAAGGGTTGTAAACTATGTCAATTCGGTTTCGGAGATGCTTTCAAGCGGAATCATAAATATTATACTTGAGGTACTTAATCTTATCTTTATCGTTATATTTATGTTCATGGTTAATGTACCGCTGTCCTTTGTGGTGCTGGCCGGAGTTCCGTTTTTGGCAGCAGTTATGTCCTACATAAAGAAGCATCAGAGAATATCCTGGCAGCAGGTTGCCAATAAGAATTCTAATCTTAATGCTTACCTTCAGGAAGCGATAACAGGTGTAAGGGTTACACAAACCTTTGCAAGGGAAGAGGTCAATGAAAGGATTTTTGAAGGCTTATCGGATAAATGCAGGACTGTATGGATGGATGCAGTTAAGTATTCAAACCTTGTGTGGCCGGGCATAGACAATGTATCTGTATGTATCAGGGCAGCTATTTACCTGGTAGGTATATTGGTTATAGGTCAGGGGAATGTGAGTATAGGAACGATAGTTGCCATGACTACTTATGCAGCCAGCTTCTGGCAGCCTATTATGAATCTTGGCAATATATTTAATAATTTCATTAATAACATAGCTAATCTGGAACGAATATTTGAGACCATGGATGAACCTGTGTCAATTAAGGATGCAGAGGATGCTAAGGATATAGGCACTATCAGAGGAAGGGTTGAATTTAAGGATGTTTCCTTTAGCTATGAGGATGAAAAAAATGTACTGGAGCATGTAAGCTTTACGGTTGAGCCGGGAGAAAGCGTTGCATTGGTTGGGCCGACCGGTGCCGGAAAGTCTACCATAGTTAACTTAATTTCAAGATTTTATGACCTCAATGAGGGAAAAATATTTATAGATGGACAGGATATTTCCAAGGTGACTTTAAAATCCCTCAGGTCACAGATGGGTATCATGATGCAGGACAGCTTTATATTCAGTGGAACCATCGCTGATAATATACGTTATGGAAAGCTTGATGCAACCATGGAAGAAATTGAACGGGCAAGTGGAATCGTTCATGCCCATGAATTTATCAACTCAATGGAAAAGGGATATGAAACAGAGGTTAAGGAGCGGGGAAATATTCTATCCCAGGGACAGCGACAGCTGGTGTCCTTTGCGCGAACGCTGATTTCTGACCCAAGGATTCTCATATTGGACGAGGCGACCTCAAGTATTGACGTTAAGACGGAGAAGGCTCTTCAGGAAGGCTTGGACGCAATGCTTAAGGGTAGAACCTCATTTATAATCGCTCACCGTCTGTCTACAATTAAGAATTGTGACAAGATAATGTTTATCTCGGACGGAAGGATAACCGAATGTGGCAGTCACAAGGAATTGATGGCCAAAAAAGGAGATTATTACAAGCTTTATATAGCTCAATAATAAAACGGTGTTTCTATGGATAAAATTACAGGTGAAAAAAATAAATATATAAAAAAGAAAGAGGAGAAGCTATGAAATATTATATCCCGACTAAGGTTTATCAGGAGGATAATTGTATATGGAATCACAGAAAGGAAATTGCTTTCTATGGAAATTGCTGTCTGATTATAACCGGCAAGAGCTCCTCTAAGAAAAATGGTTCTCTTCCGGAGCTGGAGGAGGCGTTAAAGGCGGAGAATGTAAAATATATTATATTTGACAAGGTAGAAGAAAACCCAGCGGTGGAAACTGTCGTTGAAGCGTCACAACTTGGAATAGCTGAGGGTGCAGAATTTGTCGTGGGCTTAGGCGGAGGCTCCCCAATGGATGCCGCAAAGGCAGCAGCTTTACTCATTAGACACCCTGACAGAGATGGAAGCTTTTTGTTTGCTGCTTCAGGAGATGATACAGCAATTCCTGTTATTGCAATACCAACTACCTGCGGAACAGGCTCTGAGGTGACAGGAGTTTCGGTGCTTACGGTTCATGATAAAAAAACAAAGTCCTCGATATCGCATAGAGTATTTCCTGCACTTGCTCTGGCAGATGGAAAATATCTTGCCTATGCCTCAAAGAAAATAATAAGGGATACGGCTATAGATGCCTTATCTCACATGTGGGAAAGCTATGTCAATACAATGGCGACACCATTTAGCAATATGTTTGTGGAAAAGGGTTTGAGAATCTGGAGACAGTGTATAGATGTTCTCAAAGGCGAAAGGGAAGCAACTTTAGAGGATTACAATAAAATGCTGACCGCATCAACCTTGGCGGGTATGGCAATAGCACACACGGGGACAACCATACCCCATTCTCTAAGCTATGCTGTTACCTATGAATTGGGTATTGCCCATGGACCGGCAGTGGGAAGGTTTTTGGCAGGATATCTTCAGGAAGCGGATGAGAAAACCCAAAAGAAGCTTCTTGAACTATCAGGCTTTGATTGTTTGGAAGAATTTGATCATTTTTTTACATCAATCTGTGAGCTGAAAGCTTTGTCGGATGAACTGACGGACAGAATCGTTGAAACTGTCTATGCCAGAAAGGAAAAGCTGTTGCTTTGTCCTTACGAGCTGGATGAGAAAAAATTATATAGGATGGTAAAACACTATTGTTAGATTGAATATTGAAAAATATATTTTTTTTGATAAAATAGAAGGTAGTTATTTTGGTGATTTATGGAGGGTAAAATGGATAACAAAAGATTTTTTGGAACTATAAAAGGAAATGTTACAGTCTTTGCTCTTCTTTGTACCTTAGTTGTCGTTTTTGCGTGCGAATTGTTCAATGGCATAATAATGGGCAATAATCTCATCAAGGATTCAAAGGAGCTTCTGACCAAGGAAACAGAGGATGAGGCAACTATTATAAGTGATTGGTTGAATGATCAGGCGAATCGTGTTCATTCCATGAAGCTGGCTCTGGAGTTCATGGACGATACAAACCATGATATGATAATGGATTATCTTGAGGAAAACTTAAACCAGAACGAGTATGCTTTAATGTATTACATATGCTTTGAGTATGATAAAAGTGTTAATCCTGCAGATCATTCAGAGCTTGACTTGGATCCGACTACAAGAGGCTGGTGGATTTCTGCGGTTGAGGAGAATGATATCATATTTACGGAACCTTATACCGATTATGCTACAGGTCAGATGGTTGTTTCTATTGCAGAACCCCTTATGATTGATGGAAAGCTGGCGGTAATTCTGGCGGATATTACCATTGATAAGCTGGTTGATATTACTAAGTCTGTCGGTGAGGAAAATAGTGATTTAAGTGCTTTTCTGCTTGCCGAGGACGGAAGTGTTGTAACACATGAGAATGAGAAGTTTCTTCCGACGGAGGAAGGCAACACAGTATTGACAGATGAGATAGACATAGACCTGTCTTCAGATAAAACGGACACAATTAAGGATTACGACGGAGTAAAGAAGTATGTTGCGGTAAGTCAGGTTAAAGCGACGGGATGGAATTTTGGAATTACGGAAAAAACCTCTGCGGTAACCGGAGACTTGTTTATGACTCTCATACCTTCTGTAATCATCGGTATTATTGTAATGGCTATAACATCTATTTTACTGTTTATCAATATAAGCAAAAAGCTGAAACCTATGGAGAACATGAAGAGCTTTGTGAAGGATAAGGTTATTGGTGATGATAGCAGCATAAGCAATAGCAATGAGGTTAAAGAGATAGAATACCTTATAAAGGAGCTTGAGGAAAGGTTTATTGCCACCATCAAAAAAACGAAGGACGAGGCAACAACCATACACCACAGAATGAGTCAGACCAATGAAAAGATTGCTGATATCAGTGGAAATATTCAGCACATAAGCTCATTTATGGAGGAGACAGGTGCCAGCGTTGAATCGCAGACAGAAAGTATTAGAAATATTGATGAAACCTGTGATGATGTAGAGGCAGCAGTTGAGGAGCTTGCAAATCAGGCACAGGAGATATCTGTTCGTGCAAATGGAATCATTGAGAGAGTTAACGCGGTTGTGCCGGAGTTCATTAAAGATAAAAAGAATGCGGTTCAGCTTACCTCAGAAACCAGGGTTAAGCTCGAAAAGGCTATAGAGGAGGTTCAGGTAATCAACCAAATAGTTGAGGTCACTAACGCCATTCAGAACATTTCCTCACAGACGAATCTCTTGGCTTTGAATGCCTCTATTGAGTCTGCCAGAGCCGGGGAGCTCGGTAAGGGCTTTGCAGTCGTAGCTCAGGAGATAAAGGTGCTGAGTGAGACCACCAATACAGAGATAGAGAAGGTTAATGATCTTACTGCCAAGGTTCTCGGATGTGTTGAAGCCCTCAGCAGAGAGAGCAACAACATTATTAAGTTCCTGGATGAGGTCGTATTGTCAGATTATGATAAGCTTGAGGCTCTGGCACAGAGTTATAAAGCTGACGCAGATTACTATGCTGAGGTAAGCAGTAATCTTGGCGCAAGCACAGAGGAGCTCGCAGCAAATATTCAGAATATCAATACATTGATAGGTAACATTGATAACAGTCAGAATGAACTTAACAATGGAATCCAAAGTGTAAATGAAAATCTCCTTGAAATTACAGTATCAAGTGAGGCGGTTTCCGCAGAGACCAGAGAAGTACTTACAAGTGTTGGAGACTTAAGTGAAACTGTAAACAGATTTAATATATAAAGTAGTTCAGAAGCAAAAGAGCTCCTGCATGATTTACAAGGCGTGGATTATGTAGGAGCTTTTTTCTTCATAGAGAGTTGTAGGCTAAGCCGACCATGCCTGCTCCATATTTTATCGACATATAGCAAAATTTGCGGTGAAAATATCATAAACCTCCGACAGAATTAGACCATGTAAAATCCGGTGTAATGTTATTCTGATTGCTGTATAACTCAGAAATAAGTTGGAAAGGCGGAGTGAAATGATAGAAGTAATTTATGACAAGAATAAGGATAATGAAGAAAGTGCTGCAACAGAGGACAAGCAGGAAGGGTCTGTTGCCAACATAAGTACAAAGTTACCTAAGAACATTCGCCAGATAGGGACGCCAGCGGCAAATAAGAGAATATACATTGAGGATTATGTTGTTACATATCTGAATTACATAGCAAGACCGGGTAGCACCAGCGCAAGAGGAGCCATATTGCTGGGGGAATGTCAACGTTCGGAGATAGGGGATATCATATTTATAAGTGGAGCAGTGGATGCGGAAAATCTGGAGTTTGATATGGATGAAAGTGAATTCACTCAGGAGGCTTGGAGTGAAATATATGAACAGGTAAAGGAATATTTTCCGGATTTATCTGTGGTTGGCTGGTTCCTGTCCAGAATGGGCTTCTCCACGGCAATAAATGACAAGATAGAGAAAATGCATGTGGAAAACTTTCCGGGTAAGGATAAGCTGTTATATGTAACGGATTCGCTGGAAAGCGAGGATGCATTTTATATGTATGAAAGAGGACAGCTGGTAAAGCAGAAGGGCTATTACATTTACTATTCCAAGAATGAGGCTATGCAGAATTATATCGTGAAGAGAAAGGGTGGAATGCCGGAGGAGAAGGATACGGAGATACATAGAAAGGATGAAGAAATAATAAAAAGCTATAGGGAGAAAAATGCAGGACCTGTCAGAAAACCGGTTCCAAAACAGAATTTTAGCCTTGCTTATGTTGCCGGTTCCTTTGTCGTTCTGGCAATGCTGGTAATGAGTGTCACGGTTATCAGCAATTATGATAAGATGAATGAGATGGAGACCTCCATAAGAAGGCTGGAATTAACAGCAGAGGAAAACAAGAATAACGATGTTGCGGCAGTAATGGCAACCACTGAAGATAAGGAGACTTTGGCCTCAGCGTCAGATTCGGATGTGGCAACTCAGACCTCTGTGGGGATTCCATCAACCGAGGATATGGACAAAAACACTGAGACTTCTACAACAGAGCTTACCACTACAGAACAAATTACTACGGAGCAAACCTTGCCAACCAGTACAGGTGGTAATCCCACATATTACACAATTGAATACGGAGATTCGTTAAGCTCTATAGCATTGAAGTATTATGGCTCTGAAATATATGCTCAGGACATTGCGGATGCGAATAACATAGATATTAATGATAAAATATATGAGGGGCAGGAAATAATATTACCGACAATCATTGCCAGATAACAGGCGTAAAGAAAAATACGTGGATTGTTTGACTGATTGGTGTTATAATGTTTAAGTATGTATTTATGAAACATTATATTCGGAGAGATACAATGGAAAAAAAACGTGAGAACGGAAATGTTATATATGTAGATGGCCCTGAAGAGGCGGCGAGAAACAACAGATCCAGAAAGCTTCAGCGAGACAAAAGAATGATGGCTTTAACAGTTGTTGTATTGATTCTTGCTGTTATATTGGGCGTTGTTATTTATTGTCTGATTAACAGACAGTATAAAGGATATAAGGTCTTAAAATCCAATGATACCAAGCTTGAAAACACAGCTAATTATACTCAATTTAGCGACAATCTGCTCAAGTATACTCCTGATGGAGCTTCTTACATTAATAGCAATGGTGATACAGTATGGTCGGCTGGTATCAACATGAAGATGCCGATAGCTGTAACCTGTGGTAATTATGCGGCAATTGCAGATATTGGCGGAAATAATGTATGCATTTTCAATGAAAAGGGTCCTGTAAGCAGTCTTACGATGCCATATACAATTTGCGATGTTGATGTTGCTAATCAGGGCGCATTTGCGGTTGTTCTTGAAAGCGACAAGACAAACTATATCAATCTGTATGATAAGAATGGTAAAATGGTATACGAAATGCAGACAACCATAGATAAGAGCGGCTATCCGCTTGATATCACCATATCAGATGACGGAAAAAAATTATTTACCAGCTATATTAACATTGGTGGTACGAGTATAACCAATAGCCTTGGCGCATATAATTTTGGAGATGTGGGTCAGAACAGCAATGCAGATAGAATGGTGGGCGGTTATACCTTCAATGACCAGGTAATTCCGAAGGTGGAGTTTATTGACAATAATACGATTGTTGCATTTGGTACAAACGGAATTTCTATATATTCCATGAAAGAAAAGCCAAGTCTTAAGGCAGAGATAGATGTAGAGAATGAAATAAAAAGCATCTTCTATAATGAGGGTTATGTAGGAATCATTCAGGCTGTAAATGACCCTGAGTCAGAACATTTGTATAAGGTTAAGGTATACAATACAAAAGGAAAGCTGGAATTTGATGCCTATATAGATTTTGAATATAAAGATATATATGCTGCCAAGAAAGAGATTATAATTTACGGAGGTTCCGATTGCATTATCTACAGAAAAAATGGCAGCTGTAAATTCAACGGAAAGCTTTCCGGGGATATTCAAAGTATTGTGCCAAATGGTAACCGACTGGAATATGTAGTTGCATATAGCAATAAAACAGAAATCATAAAGCTCAAGTCGGAGCCTCAGGTTCAGGATATTTCAGAAGATACAACAGATGATATAGGTGCTGTACCTACTGTAAATAATGTAGGTGGAGTACAGAGTGACGATGTAGCGTCACCGGAAGATGTGATGAGGTAATTATGAGTATATTTGAAATAGTCGTAATATGTGTTTTTATAATATTTTCGTTTATGGGATATAAAAGGGGCTTTCTCCGGTCAGTACTAAAGGTTTTACTGACCGGACTTTCTCTCGTTTTGGCATATTTGCTTGCTCCGGTTGTGAGTGCGTTAATATGTCATAATACATCTCTTGATGATTTCATAGAGGAGAAGGTGTATGAGAAGGTAGAGGATGTGGTGCAGGAGTGCATAAAAGACGGTATAACAGATTTTGCACCAAATATCAGTGAGGATAATAAGGATAAGCTCTCTGAATTATTTATGGAGATTGAGCTTACACAGGGACAACAGGATGAATTTATCAACAGACTTGAAGTGCCGGACTTTGTAAAGAAGGCATTAAAGGAGAACAATAATAAAGCAACGAGAGAGGAAATGGGAGTAGATAGCTTCTATGGATATCTTGCTGCATATGTTGCGAGAATGATAGTGAATTCTCTCGCATTTTTGATAACATATATATTATTTGCTCTGCTAATGCATATACTGTTTGTATTGAGTGCGATTGCCTCCCATATCCCGGTTATAAATGGTCTTAACAGACTTGGTGGTCTGGCGTTGGGTATCATTGAGGCATTGATAATCGTATGGATCATGATGATTTTGGTTGCAGTATTTATCAATTCAGACTTTGGAAATGCTGTATATAAGCAGATCGAAAATAGTAGCTTTTTGGGCATTTTATACGAGAAAAATATCTTTATGAAATTGATAACAAAATATTAAAAAAAAGTGTTGACAAAGATATTCTCGTGTGATAAATTATAGAAGCTGTCGCGAGAAACGACAGACAAAAAACAAGAACCTTTGACAAGTTAATAACATGTTAACCCTGAAAAT
>JBJENB010000249.1:0-3569 GCA_051879975.1 Wujia sp. | reverse complement strand
CTCCAAGGTATCACTACAGGTTAAATTTTCACTAATCTGAGGGATAATCATATTTGCCTTATAAACCTTTACAGTATCGCCTATTCCAAGCTTTAACTGCCTGATTATGCTTATATTATGAAGGCTGGCACGACTTACTGAAGTTCCCTCAAGAGAAACAGGATCAAAAACCGCCACAGGATTAATAAGTCCTGTCCTGGACGGACTCCAATCGATTTCCCTAAGAATGGTCTCTGCTTCCTCATCAGCCCATTTGAAGGCTATTGAATCACGGGGGAACTTGGCTGTTCTTCCAAGACTTCTTCCATATGCCACATCATCATAGGAAAGCACCAGACCATCCGATGGAAAATCGTTTGAAGCTATTTTATCTGCAAAGCGTTTTACTTCATCATAAATTGTTTTACTGTCAACAGCTACATGCTCTACAACACGAAAACCAAGCTCTGTCAGGAAATCAAACTTACCATTCACAGTTGCATCTATATTAGGGTCACCTGAGTCCAGCATATTAAATGCAAAAAAATGTACATTTCGCTTTGCTGTGATTTCATTGTTAAGCTGTCTAACCGAGCCACTGCAAAGATTCCTTGGATTTTTATATTTGGCATTAACATCCTCTATGGTTGCATTTATCCTGTCAAAATCAGAATAAGTTATTACTGCCTCACCTCGTACAACAAGTTCATTCTTCCAAGCAATTTTTCTTGGAATATTTGCAAATACTCTGGCATTGGTGGTTATTACCTCTCCGATTTCACCATTACCTCTTGTAACAGCCTTATATAGCTCTCCATCTCTGTAGGTAAGAACAACTGTAAGCCCATCCATCTTCCATGACAGAACACCCTTCTTGTCCCCCAGCCACGTGGATAAATCGTCAACACTCTTTGTTTTATCCAGTGAAAGCATAGGTGCTGCGTGCTGCTCCTTCGGTAATTCACTCAACACCTCATAACCTACCTTGACAGTGGGACTATTAGACAATGTAAGACCCGTCTCTTTTTCCAGGTCAACCAATTCGTCGTATAATTTGTCATATTCAAGGTTGCTCATTATCTCCCTGTCTTCCTGATAATACGCCCTTGAAGCACTGTTAAGCAGCTCTACAAGCTCCTTAATTCGAGTTACCTTATCCATTTACAAATCTCCCTTAACCATTTCTCTAAGCTTCTTCTCTTCCTCAGCAGTAAGCTCTCTGAATGCACCCGGTCTCAAATCCATAAGTCTGATATTCATGACCCTTACTCTCTTAAGATATACCACTCTGTAACCAAGATATTCACACATCCTTCTAATCTGTCTGTTCAAACCCTGAGTCAAAATAATTCGAAAGGTTCTTGCACCCGTCTTGGAAACCTTACATTTTTTGGTTACGGTGTCAAGAATAGGAACGCCGTTAGACATTGCTGTAATAAAATCCTCAGTGATATCCTTATTTACTCTGACCAGATACTCCTTCTCATGATTATTCACCGATTTCTGTATGTTATTTGCCAGCTCTCCGTCATTGGTAAGAAGTAACAGCCCTTGGGAATCCTTGTCCAGACGGCCAACATAATTCACCTTAATTGTAAAATCTGTCTCCGCAAAAATGCTGTCCGGGTCTGCCTCCTTAGCCGTACAAACCTTGCCAATTGGCTTGTTATATGCATAAATAACTGTCCTTGACTGTTTTTTTACAGGTCTGCCGTTGTAGCTTACCTTTGAAGTCTCAAATACCCGCGTTCCAAGAGATGCTATCTCTCCGTCAATGGTTATTTTACCTGCCTCAATAAGCTCATCTGCCTTTCTTCTGGAGCATATTCCGGCATCACTTAGGTATTTATTTAATCTTATCCCCTCAGACATCATTATAAGTCCTTTCCCATCAGTCCATATCCTATTGTATGAAAAGAGTCGCCAATGCGACTCTTTTCAAGTTACTGTATGATCATATCGTATAATTCCTTTAGTGAAGGATCATTTTCCAGACAATAATTTAAATTTTCCAAAACATCCTTATAGAGATTTTGAATATCAGGCTCCGCCTGTATTTTTTCTATATAAGCAAGCTCCTCGTCACTAAAGCTTCCGTTAAAAATCTTATAGTTTACTCCATCAAACCTGACATAGAATTTTTTAATATCCATTGGTGTACTGTTAATACCTGAAATCAATACATTACTGGTCACATATACCAAAGTTGCATCCGAGCTATATCCGCTTACACTATAGCAATTAATATTCGTGTATCCTGTAATTTTCTTAGATGTCTTTTCATACTCTGTCATATCATCAAATTGCTCCGGATTTGTAACGATTGACTTCAATAATTGCTGATCACAGCTTACAATTCCAGAATAATAATCCGATATCAAAGCATTGATTTCCATATTAGAATTGGTTTTATAAATAAATACTGAATCAGAATCATCTGAGGCTGCCACCTCGGTATTACTACTATTCTTGTGCCTTGGAAGCTTATCAAAGAAAAAGAAATAAAACACAACAACTAGCAAACCAAAGAAAATCCAAGCAGACACCACAAGGAATATAAGCATTCCCTTTTCCAGCTTTTTTTTATCTTTTGCCATAAAGCTTTTCTCCTTTGGAAAGAAATTTAGTGCACCAGAGAGGAATCGAACCTCCGCACATGGCTCCGGAGGCCATTGCTCTATCCACTGAGCTACTGATGCATAACAGACATTTTATCTAAAGTTATCTGATTTTTTAGCTCATCCACAGTATTAAATTTTTTTTGTGGTCTAAGATACCTAACAAAAGCTACTGTTATTTCATTATCATACAAATCCCCGTTAAAATCAATTATATTTGTCTCAACTGATATTTTTTTATCTGAGCATATAGTTGGATTCGTACCGATGTTGGTAACGCCCTTATATACTCTATGTCCACAATAAACGAGACTTTCATATACACCAAATGGTGGCAAAAGCTTCTCCTCATCAGGAATGATATTGATTGTTGGAAATCCCAATGTTCTTCCAAGCCTCCTGCCATGGCTAACTACACCTGTAATAGAATAATATCTACCGAGAAATTTTTCAACCCCTTGAATATTTCCGGACAGAATAAGTTTTTTAATATAAGATGTACTGATTATCTCTC
Organism: Wujia sp.; assembly: GCA_051879975.1. Taxonomy (GTDB): domain Bacteria; phylum Bacillota; class Clostridia; order Lachnospirales; family Lachnospiraceae; genus Coprococcus_C. Next base: position 458 of record JBJENB010000249.1, on the reverse strand, counting down.
CGTCTACAGAAAGCTTATCAATTATAACAACATTTATTGAAAATTCACCACAAATTTTTTTTAATGTATCTACATTGCCCTGTCTGTTACATCCAAAACAAAAATCAGAACCTACTACTACATACTTGGCATTGAGCTTGTCCACCAAAAAAGATTTCACAAACTCCAAAGGGGTAAGCGCAGCGAATTCTTTCGTAAATGGGCATTTCACCAGAAAATCAATTCCCTTTTTCTCAATTATTTTACAACGCTCCCTGTTATTATATAAGGTTCTGTCATAGGGAACATCAACGGAACATACAACACTATTCAGTCCATTTTCTCTTGCAATATCTACTGTTTTATCCAACAGAAGCATATGTCCCAGATGAAGACCCTGAAATTTACCGAGAGCTACTGTTGTATTATCAAGTTTAACCTCATCGCTGCTTACGATATTCATGTCCATCACCTCAATG
>JBJENB010000248.1:0-3575 GCA_051879975.1 Wujia sp. | reverse complement strand
TATCGATTACTCTCTCTTTTTTATTTATTCAACTGACAAAATCTTTACTCTAATTTATTGGAAAGGAGGATTAACCAAAAATTATTCTCCTTTTGTTTTGATTACAAGACTACCTCCTTCATAGTCAAGCAGTATCGTATCTCCGGCTCTGAGGTTTCCGGACAGGATACTTCTTGCCACCAGAGTCTCAACATTTTTCTGAAGAAATCTCTTAAGCGGTCTTGCTCCGTAATGCGGATCATAACCTGCCTCTATTATATAATCTCTGGCCTTGTTTGACAATGTAAGCTTTAATTCCTGATTAGCAATTCTTGTATTTAGGTCAGCTACAAGAAGCTCTATAATTCCGCTTATAGATTCCTTGTCCAGAGGCTTAAACATGATGATTTCATCCAGTCGGTTAATAAACTCCGGTCTAAAGTGATTCTTAAGACTTCCCATAACCCTTTCATTACACTCAGGTGTTATGTTGCCGTTTTCATCTATTCCCTCAAGCAGGTAATCAGAACCGATGTTTGAGGTCATAATCAGAATCGTATTCTTAAAGTCAACTGTTTTACCCTTGGAATCGGTAATACGTCCATCATCAAGCACCTGAAGCAGTACGTTAAATACATCCGGGTGAGCCTTCTCAATCTCATCAAAAAGCACTACCGAATATGGCTTTCTTCTAACAGCCTCGGTGAGCTGTCCGCCCTCATCATAGCCCACATATCCCGGAGGCGCTCCGATGAGTCTTGCCACACTGTGCTTCTCCATATATTCACTCATATCAATACGAACCATATTGGTCTCATTGTCAAACAATGCTGCCGCAAGGGTCTTGGCAAGCTCAGTTTTACCTACACCGGTAGGTCCAAGGAAAAGGAATGAGCCTATCGGCTTAGTCGGGTCCTTGATTCCTGCCTTAGAACGGACTATTGCATCACTTACAAGGTTGACAGCCTCATCCTGACCCACAACCCTCTTGTGGAGCTCACCTGCAAGGTTAAGGGTCTTATTACGTTCGCTCTCGTTGAGCTTTGACACAGGTATTCCTGTCCATTTGGAAATAATTCTTGCTATCTCCTCATCGGTTACACACTCATGCACCATGCTTCTGTCCTGTGCAGCCACAGAACTCTCCAGCTCCTCCAGCTCCTTCTTTATCTGTGGCAGTCTGCCATACTGCAGCTCCGCCGCCTTTTCCAGATTGTAGTTTCTCTGGGCAATCTGTATATCGTTATTAACCTGTTCCAATTCCTCTCTCAGCTGTCTGATGTGTTCAACATCCTTCTTTTCGTTTTCCCATACAGCCTTCATCTGCTTAGACTGCTCACGAAGCTCAGACAGCTCCTGACGAAGTGCAGCTAATCTGTCCTGACTTAGGTTATCGGTCTCATTTTTCAGTGCCGCTTCCTCAATTTCAAGCTGCATAATTCTTCTCGATATCTCATCCAGCTCTGCCGGCATCGAATCAAGCTCCGTCTTAATCATAGCACAGGCCTCATCAACAAGGTCAATGGCCTTATCCGGTAAAAACCTGTCTGTGATGTATCTGTTGGAAAGGGTTGCTGCACTGACAAGGGCACCATCGCTTATCTTTACACCATGGAATACCTCATATCTGTTCTTTATTCCTCGAAGGATTGAAATGGTATCCATAACCGAAGGCTCATTAACCATAACCGGCTGGAATCTTCTCTCCAATGCCGCATCCTTCTCAATATATTTTCTGTACTCGTCTAAAGTTGTGGCGCCGATACAGTGAAGCTCTCCTCTGGCAAGCATAGGCTTCAGCATATTTCCTGCATCCATTGAGCCCTCGGTCTTGCCCGCTCCAACTATGGTATGAAGCTCATCGATAAACAGGATTATCTGTCCGTCACTGTTTTTTACTTCGTCAAGAACAGCCTTCAAACGCTCCTCAAATTCTCCTCTGTACTTGGCACCTGCCAGCATAGCACCCATATCAAGGGCAAATATACTCTTATCCTTTAAGGAATCCGGCACATCTCCTCTGACGATTCTCTGGGCAAGTCCCTCTATGGCAGCAGTCTTACCGACACCCGGCTCACCGATTAACACCGGATTATTCTTTGTCTTTCTGGAAAGGATTCTGATTATATTTCTTATCTCATTGTCCCTGCCGATTACCGGGTCAAGCTTCTGCTGTCTCGCACGCTCCACAAGGTTATAGCCATATTTGTTCAGGGTATCATAGGTTGCCTCCGGATTGTCACTTTCCACTCTCCTGTTTCCCCTTACGGCAGCCAAAACCTCAAGAAACTTATTTCTGGTGATACCATAGCCCATGACAAGCCCCTTCACAGCCTTGTTCATCTTCTCAAGGATACCAAGGAACAGATGCTCAACAGAGACATAATCATCTCCCATCTGCTTCGCTTCCTTCTCTGCCTGTATTAAAGCCTTAGAAAAATCCGGACTTGTAAACAGTTTTCCACCTGACACCTTCGGTCTGTAGGCAACCAGCTTCTCACATTCCTTTGAAAAAGCTTCCACATCAATGCCCATATTGGCTATCAGCTTGGCAATCAGGCTATCCTCAACGGTTACAAGGCTACACAGTAAATGCTCCTGGTCTATTTCCTGATTGTTATACTCGTATGCAAGCTTTTCACAGTTTTCTATTACTTCCAATGATTTTCTTGTAAATTTTTCTGAATCCATATTGATACCTCCCATCCTATAATTATGTTTTATTTGTTCTATTGCAAGTATAACACTAATTGATATATTGTCAATATGTTTTTCTATAACTTCTTGTATAATCTATCTTTTTAACAATAATTTTACATAAGAAAATAGTTTTTTTGGCTTCGTGTATAACCTATTCTTTATTATTTATTATATACATTAAAACACTATTTAGTATGTCAGTATAAATATACAATAATTGTGCAACTCTTGTAAGGCTCATTGTGTCGAAGGCATAATGAAATCTGCAAAGCTGACTTCTGAATTCAAGACCTCTTTTTTCTTTTTTGTCATAGGAAAGTAAATACACATAATTTTTAAGCTGTTTCCTTGTGAGAAACTTTCGAAGTATGCAATCCTCATCCCTTAGTAAATTGTCAACCGAAGGTAAGATAAAATGTAGTTGCCCATCTTTGTGTTTTTGGAATTGATACAGAAGACCTAATAATCTTTCGAGCATAGAACATAGAAAAATACCTGTGCACCAATTTAACATATAGTACCTTATGCTACAAGCCTGTTGATTTTTCTTGCACTCATAAAGCATTCGAAACAACGTGGAAATATCAATAACCAACATATTTATGTCAAGGGATAAGCTATCACCTATAAATCCCGCCATACCCAGATAACATTCAATAATCTCATCAAAGGAAGTGTCCTTATCCAGCAATCCCAATATTTTTCTGCTACCCACATCATAAGCCGCCACAAGTCCTTCCGGATAGCCATAGCTGTAATCAAGCCTGGATACAATATTTCCATTTCTGTTGCAGTGGGACACACTTAGAAGTCTAATCTGTGCGCTTCCTTTCTCTTTATCATCATTCCTACTAACCCCCATAAATTTCCTCCTTATGCTTTATACTTCAAATGAT
>JBJENB010000247.1:0-14721 GCA_051879975.1 Wujia sp. | reverse complement strand
GTAGGACTTCTGGTAGCTATAGGAATCTTCCGCAGCTCAGGTGTACTAGACCTTTTTTGCGGAGTATTTTCTCCATTAACCAATATTCTTAACATTCCGGACACCATAATACCTTTGGCACTTGTGAAAATGTTCTCCTCCTCCGCAGCCACAGGTATGGTTCTGGACGTCTTCCGAACCTATGGTCCCGATTCTCTTGCGGGAAACATGGTATCCATAATGATGAGCAGCACAGAAACCATATTTTACACAATCTCTGTTTACTGTCTGGCAGTAGGCGTTACAAAGACAAGATGGACTCTTGCAGGAGCTCTGTTGGCTTCAATAGTCGGTATCGCCTGTAGTATTCTTCTGGCTATGTATATGTGAAACAGATATGCAACTCCTACTACCAAAGCATATATGCTTCTGCGGGATACGCTGAATTTATTCTTCACTTCTCATGGTCATAAGCTTGCAGAATATCACCGCAACAACAGTACTCAATGCAGTGGCAAGTATACCCGGTCCCACAATGGCAGCGGGATTTGCACTTCCATACTCTGTACGATAGGCAATGATATTAACCGGAATAAGCTGCAGGGAAGATATGTTAATTACAAGCAATGTACACATTTCATAGCTTGCCCTTGCAGTGTGCTTTACACCCAGTCTTATATTTTCCAACCTTTGCAAGCCCTTCATGGCTCTCAAACCGGCAGGAGTTGCCGCCCATCCAAGACCAAGTATATTGGCAATCATATTGGTTGCAATATCCCATCTCACAGGGTCATCCTTGGGTATTCGCGGAAACAGAAAGGAAATGGCAGGATCAATCGCCTTTGTCCATTTGCTGACGAGTCCTGCCTCCTGTGCTATGTTCATTATTCCATTCCACATGCCAACTACACCAAGCATAACAATGCCAAGCTCAATAGCCTCCTTTGCGGAATTAATTGCTTCAGACGCCACAAGTCCCATGGCATTTCCCCCTGAAAATGCCCCATACAGTACACCTGATACAATCATGAAGCCCCATATATATCCTATCATTCACATACCTGATATTTTCTTTTATACAATCTATGCATAATACCTTTCAATTATAAATGCATTTATATCACAAAGCTCATATACCAGCTAAATGCAGACTATTTTTCAATATATTTATCGCCCTGACATGCCTGCAGCTCCCTAAATCTTTTGTGAAGAGAATTGAGAACCTGTTTCTTGTTTCCTGACCACTTTGGCGCTATCAATATTTTCTTCGGTCCGTCTCCGGTTACCCTGTGGAGTACAACCTCCTTCGGAATATATCGTATCAGCTCTATAACCAAATCAATATATTCCTCCTGAGACAGCACCTCAAAGCTTCCCCTTTCATAATCTTTGGCCAGGTCGGTACCCTCCAGCACATGGAGAAGCTGAAGCTTTATCCCAAAGGGTCTTCTTATGCTGCAGCACACATAATTTATGGTTTCAAGCATCATGCCGGCATCCTCACCGGGAAGTCCGAGAATAATGTGGGTAATAAATGGAATGTCTGCCTCCTTTAGCACGGTCACCGCAGCCTCATAACAGGTAAGGTCATATCCCCTTCTGATATAAGCAGAGGTGGACTCATGTATGGTCTGAAGTCCAAGCTCTATCCATATAAATTTAGGATTCGCCTCCCCTGAATATTTTTCCTTAAGCTCCCTTAATGCGGTAATGACCTCCTCACCCAGACAATCCGGTCTTGTGGCAATAGATATTCCAACCACATTGTCATTGGCAAGGGCCTCATCCCAAATTGCCCTGAGATAGCTCAAATCCCCATAGGTATTGGTATAGGCTTGAAAATATATAACAAACCTTTCCCCCACACGCTTGTTAAACATTGCCATTCCCCGTTCAATTTGTCTGGCAACATCCACAGACCTTCTTCTGTCGTTCCCCCTGTCACTGTACATTTTATAATAAACTCCGTCCTTTACACCGGAGAACCGAATCCCTGCTCTGTGTTCAAAGGGCAAACTTCCTCTTATATCAACAGCAAAGTCACCGCTTCCTCCCGCACTACAGAATATACAGCCCCTATTATCAATCGTGCCGTCCCTGTTAGGACAGGTGCAGCCCGCATCCACAGCAATCTTGTAGCATTTCTCACCATACCTTGCTTTAAAATATGCATTTAAAGAATAATAGGGCTTGTCCAACCAATCAATTTGACTGTCCATACGAAAGCTTCTCCTCCAAACGTTTTACACAGGCAGCGTATAGCTTATTATGTCCAAATATTTCGAGAGCACGCCTGAAACACTCTAGGGATTTTTCATAATCGCCAAGCTCCTCATAAATATATCCTCTCTCATACCACACATCATGATTCTCCTCAAAACAGCTTAATGGATATCTTCCCTCCTGTTCTGCAAGGTCGGTCATAGCAAGTGCCTTTTGGTATTCCTTCAAGCCACGATAAAACTCCGCCTTTTTCACATATGTGTAGGCATCATCAGCATCCGCAAGCTGCTCTGTAGCCGTGTCAATATATTTCTGATACTCCGGCTTATGTACATCATCAGTCTTTCCTATGGCTATCAGGTACATTCCACAGGTATAGGCATCATGCTCAACATCAAGCACATAAGCCTTCTCGTAAAGCTCCTTTGCCTTCTCAACCTCACCATGCTCCAGAAGGGCAGACGCCATACATCTGTATATCTTGTAATCCTTCGGGTCTTTCTTTATTGCAAGCTCAAACATTTCCCATGCCTTATCCATGTGCTCCTCATTTGCACTAAAGCAGCACAGGTTTCCGATACAAAGCTGTATTAGGGATAATTCCTCCAGCTCGCCGATACATTTGCGCAAAAACCTGTCACAGTCGTCAAATCTGTCCATTCTGACCAACAGCTCACCATAATCAATGATGTAGTTTCCACCGATACCAAACTCATCAATACAGCTTTCATAAATCTTTGTAGCGCCTTCAAAATCTCTCTTGCAGGACAGGGTTGCAGCCTTTCCCACGTATGCTCTCTTTCTGAGCTTCAAGAGCCATGCCCTGCCGGAATCCCTATTTTCATCCCCGGTGAGCAGTATTAGCTCGTCATAATACTTACAGGCATCATCATACTGTCCCAAAATATGACAGTCCGATGCCAGCCGAAGATAAACATTAAAATAATTCTTTATATCCGTCTCGCCACTGCCCCTTCTCTCAACGATACCGAGAAGCATATCCCTTGCCGCACCATAATCATCATCAAGCTCAAACAATACTGACTCATAGTAGCTTATCTGGTCACTGATACACCCATACTGCTTATACCTGTCAATGACAATACGCATATCATCATATTGTTCAAACTCCCAGTAAATTTCAAGTTTTATGTTGTATGGTTCAGAGAAATACGGATAAATGGAAATCGCCCTCTCACATATCTCCATAACCTCCCCATATTGGTTGAGCTCATACAAGCTCTTCGCCATGTAAATATGTGCATCATAATTCTCCCGGTCCCTCTCAATCAGATTCTCACATGCCTTTACACATGCCTCATAGTTGCCACTTTCGTATTCGACTCTGCAAAGAGCCTCACAGGAATAGATTATTTCATCGTGTTCCTTTGACATCGCTATCTGTAGGTATTTTCTGGCTTCGTCATAATCCTTCATACCAATGTAGCTTTCAGCGATAAAATAGTTTACATAATTATACCTTTTCTTATTCTTTTGCTTATCCTCATCCTGCTCCAGCTCCGGAATCGTTTCCAGATAGTCCTTCCATGCAAGGAAATTCTCCAGAGCCTTATCAAATACCTCTGTGTACAGATACTCTCTTCCCAAAAGATTATAGTACTCACATTTATTATCCTCATCAGGAGAAAAGCTTTCCAATACCTCTATTGCTTCTCCAAAAAGCATATTTCTGTAATAGCACCATGCAAGCTTGAGCTTCGCTTTCTGGTTGTCCTCATTTTCGCTTATTTCCGCCTTGAGCTTTTCCATTATGGCATTATTAGCCCTCATCATTCCATCCCTGGCACCGTCATCATACCTGTTGATATCGAGGAGCTCCATGAATATATCCCTTGCCTGTTCGCTTTCCCCAAGGGAGAGCAATGCCTCCGCCAGCTTGCCCTTTGTGGTATAATCCTCTGGCTCCAGCTCCAGAGAATGCTCATAGTAACGCTTTGCTTCGTCATAATTACCACAGTAAATCAGCACATCTCCACATGCGTTCAAAATTTGAACATCTTCAGGACTGCACTCCTCCACATGCTTCATTCTCTCGTACAACACCTTAAGCTCATCCGAATATTTCTCAAGCATTTGCTTTCTGTCCGGTGTATCCTTCTTAATTATCTGAAGCTCATGGTACAGCTTTCCCCTTTCCAGATAAGGATGTACCAGAGGAAGCTCCTCCAGCATTTCAATTATCTTTTTCTGCTCCTCAATATCTCTCTCCCTTAGGGCATTATCCAAGGCATAATACAAATCAATATATCTGTCTATTTCCCTGAAGTCAGCCCTTTGGCTCTCCTCGTCAAAAAGCTTATAGTTGATTACGTCCTTATACTTGGAGTTCGTGATAATATGCTCAAGAAAATTCCTCGGATATCTCTCTGACAGCTCATCTATCCTTGATTCCATGTCAAATGTATCAACAATCAGCTTATATACATATTGCGGAACAAAATAGTAGTCCAGCATAAATGTAAGCAGCGTATCGAGTGACTCCTCCTCCCGGTCCAAGGATACAAATTCATCCCCATTAAACAGCTCTATCCATTCATCTGCATCGATTCTTCTGGAATAGTTCATATATATTTCCTTGAGCTTCTTCTGAAGCTCATTATCAAAGCTGTCCTCCTGCTCATCCTCCTTATCAGCCTCACTCATGGCTTCCTCGAAGGCATTCCTAAGTCTCATAAAGCCCTCAGAATCATCCTCAGGATTGGTTTTAGACAGCTTAGCCCTATATGCTTTTTTGATTAAATCCTTGTCCTTTGTCTTCTCTATACCGAGAATTCTCCATTTATCCATATCTACCACGTATGACGGTGAAGCTGTCCCTTATCCTCAAGCCCGGGAAAGCCCTGCTGTCTCAATGCTTCATACACTACAATTGCCACTGAATTAGAGAGATTTAAGGATCTCTCTCCCGGCATCATTGGTATACGCACGCAGGTCTCCTTATTATCCATGAGTATTTCCTCAGGTATTCCCGCCGTCTCCTTTCCAAACATAATATAGCAATCATCCTCATAATTAACATCCGTATATTTCTGCTTTGATTTTGTTGTTGCCATATATATTTTCGCTCCCGGATTTCTATCCAGAAAGTCCTGATAATTCTTATAGATTGTAACATCAAGCTTAGGCCAATAATCAAGACCCGCTCTCTTTAATGCCTTATCTGTTATCTCAAAGCCAAGGGGCTCTATAAGATGCAGTCTAGAGCCTGTCGCCACACAGGTTCGTCCAATATTGCCCGTATTGGATGGTATCTCCGGCTCATGTAACACAATATTTAACATATCTTCTCCTTTCCCACTACATATAAAGTGGAGTGTTTTTCTACTTTGATTAGGGTGTCAAAAAGTACACCTTATTTAATACAATTTGTATATATAATTATGTCTTTCGTTTCAGTGTTTTTAACATATGATTTTCTAAATGCTTATAATATAAACACTATCAGGTTACGTGACCGGCTTATATTCGCCATCCATGGCTCAGATAAGCCTTTTGCCAACATCGTGTTGGCAAATCACTGTCTACTATATAAGCACTAAGAAAATCTATATATTAAAAACAAGGCACTCAATACATAATTATATATACAAATATTTAATAAATAATTTCAAGGTGTACTTTTTGATACCCTATTCCTACGGTAGAAAAAACGTACCAGCCGTGTCAACAACTGGTACGGATATTCTTATCTGTTTCTAAGCTTCTCTATGAATCTTCCCATTCTGACCATAGCCTCACGAAGCTGGTCAATTGAATACGCGTAGGATATCCTCACGAAGCCCTCACCACAATCTCCAAAGGCTGTTCCCGGTACAACCGCAAGCTCCTCTGCCTTAAGAAGCTCTGTTGCAAATTCATCACTTGTCATGCCAAATTCCTTGATACATGGGAATACGTAGAAAGCTCCTAATGGTTCAAAGCAAGGAAGGTTCATCTCCTCAAAGGTGCGAAGAAGATAATGTCTTCTCTTATCATAGGATTCTCTCATCTTCTCAATATCCTTATCGCCTTCCTTTATTGCACTTATTGCAGCATACTGGCTTGTGGTAGGAGCACACATAATAGCAAACTGATGTATCTTCGTCATCTGTGTACAGATAAACTCCGGTGCAAGGGCGTAACCAAGCCTCCACCCGGTCATAGCATATGCCTTTGAGAAGCCGTTAATAATAATTGTACGCTCCTTCATACCCGGAAGGGAAGCAATTGTACAATGTCCCTCGTTTCCGTATGTAAGCTCCGAATATATCTCATCGGAGATAACATATATATCCTTTTCCTGACAAATCTTAGCTATTGGCTCCAAATCCGTCTTAGACATTACTGCCCCGGTAGGGTTGCTCGGATATGCAAGAATTAAGATTTTAGTTTTATCAGTTATCTTTTCCAGAAGCTCCTCCGGTGTAAGCCTGAACTGATTTTCATTTTTAAGATTGATGGTAACAGGAACACCACCTGCAAGCTGTACACATGGTACATAAGATACATAACATGGCTCAGGAATAATTACCTCATCCCCCGGATCAAGCATGGCACGAAGTGCCACATCGATTCCTTCACTGCCGCCCACAGTGAGAAGTGCCTCTGTCCTGTAATCATAGGACGCAGCATATTTTCGCTTATACCATTTACATATTTCCTCCCTGAGCTCCAAAAGACCTGAATTAGAGGTATAGAAGGTTCTTCCCTTCTCAAGAGAATATATACCCTCCTCTCGTATATGCCATGGTGTGTCAAAATCAGGCTCGCCAACGCCGAGAGAAATGGCATTAGGCATCTCGCTGACTATGTCAAAAAATTTACGAATTCCTGATGGTTTAATATTCTGAATAGTATTTGATAACGGATTTCTCACGGTACAATCGCCAACCTTTCATCTTGTCTAATCTGATCAAAAATAACACCATGATCCTTGTACTTTTTCAATACGAAATGGGTCTGAGTGCTTATTACAGTCTCCATTACCGCAAGCTTCTCAGACACGAATCTCGATACCTCCTTCATGGTCTTTCCCTGAATAATAACTGTAAAATCAAAGGAGCCTGCCATAAGATAAACAGCATTTACCTCCTCAAAATTATATATTCTCTCTGCGATTCTATCAAAGCCCTGTCCGCGCTGTGGAGTAACCTTAACCTCTATCATAGCGGTTACCTTCTCCTCTGCAACCTTATCCCAGTCTATCATTGTATGATAACCACAGATAATCTTCTCCTCCTCCAGAGCCTTAATCTCGGCCGCGACTGCGGCCTCCTCCGCACCCAGCATGGCGGCTATATCCTTAACTGTCAATTTGCTGTTAATTTCAATAAGCTTAAGAATCTCATTTCTCATGACAATTACCTCTTTCTTTTTAGATTAGTTGGTTATAAAACCTTATATATCTCATCACCCTTTACAGGTGAAAGACATCGTCTCTCAATAAATCTATCCTTATCGTCCTTGAAAAAAATAGCCTCATGTGGACTTCCCTTGTCCATGGTCTTTACAGAAATGGCTTCCCCCAGAAAAACCATCCTCTCATTATTGTTTTCCACATGACCTATCACTTTGGCGAAAATGTTTTCTCTGGTCAATACGTCCACCAGCTTTTTTCCCTGTCCCGGTGCCACCACCATAAGAAATGCCCCCGTTCCTTCAAGCATATACGGATTAAGTCCAAAAAACTCGCAATACTCTATTGTCTCTTGTCTAATAGGTATGCTGTAATGCCCTACAGATATGCCTTTGCCAATATAAGAACCCAATTGCCATAAGGCTCCGTATACTCCACCACAGGAAATGTCATGCATATATAGCACTCTTGTATCCCCTGTCTGTCCTGCTGCAAGCTCTGCTGCTCTTCTTATGCTGTAGCAGTTGTTCCACGGCATAGTCTCCTCCACATAGCCTTTAGAAAACCTTGCTATCAGCGCTTCCTTCTTTTCACGAATTATCAAATCTGTTCCCAGCATGCCGGTGTACCCGGACATTATAATTTCACTGCCGACAGCAATACCTCTTCTGTCTGGCCTGTATTCACCCGATATTCCGTTTACCGTAACCACAAAGCTTGGCTCCCTGTAACAGCTGTTAAGCTGGGTATGGCCTCCTGCTATCTGCACCTTTTCCTTCTCGGCCAGTCTGTTGAAGCAGTTCATATATTCCTTAATCACCGATTCCTTTGTGTCATCCGAAAGCAATGCTACGATTCTCACGGCATAAGGCTTACCCCCGGACACATAAAAATTATTCATAGCCTTAACCCATGCCAGCTCAGGTTCACTGCTCACACCTTCGGTGATTATAATTGATGTATCTGTACCTGATGCGACATCCGTTATATGGGGAAAATTATTTGCCGCAGTATCCGTTTCCATATTACGGTCAGGCTTAAATCTGTCCTGACACTTTGAAATATGAACTCTGGCATAATCATGTCCAACACCGGTTCCCATTTCCAGGGCCTTGTTAATTTTCTTAATGTGTTTCGTAACCGAGCGGGTTAGTACCAGCTCGTTTATACTACCCTTTTCCATAAAATCCCCTTGTGTTGAAATATTTTTTTCATCGTGTTATGCTAATGCTACTAGAAGGCAGAAAAAAGCAGTCCTACTACCATTGCAAGAACAAGAAGTGCTGCAATTATACCTGAAATTATACGCTGTGTTTTTCTGTTGTTAAAGTTTATCATATCTTTTACCTCCGAAAGGATTATTATAATGAAATATCTTGGATTAATTATTTTCTTAAGTGTATTTTTATTAGTATTTTTAATTGCAAGAGCAATTACATATTCCAATTCACATGTCCTTAAGGCTCACAAGGAATTTATACAACGTGAAGCCGAAGCAAATTCTGTCAGAAGAGCCGATATATCTAATTTAGATTACCTTGTTTTAGATCCGGACAGCTTACCTACAGACATTGCTATTTCATGTGCCTTGAACGATGAAGTAAATGAACTGAAAAGCTTGTCAAAAAAGAAAATTCTTAACCTGTCCGCCTATACCAATACAGATCTTAAACTGATGTATGGTCCCGCCAATCTGGATGCCTTGTCTGACTGCGACGCAAACTTTACAAGCCTCATAAGATGTCTGGATAAGATAGGCACCACCCTCTATTGCGAAGAGAAAGCAGAAGCAGCAAAGGCATTTTTAAGCTATAGTATAGACATAGGTTCGGATATAACCAACACTTATGTAACCCTCGGCAAAATATATGCTGACTGTGGAGACAGGGAAAGCCTTAACAGCTTAATCAAAAGAGCTACAAAAATTTCCTCCTTATCAGGCCCTACTATAAAAGGTAAGCTTGAAGCACTTAAGGCCCAAAGCTTTTAATCATAAGGGTATGTCGGATTGTTTTCAAAAAATCTTTTTATATAGTAACAAAAAACACACCAAATATCAATATTTGGTGTGTTTTTAATTATATATCCCTATTTTCTTGAATATATGACTTCTACTGCTTTCCTGCAATATAATTGATAAACTGCTGTGCTGTTCTTCCTGAAACACCACCGTGGGAGAGCTCCCACTTATTTGCCTCTGCAATCAGCTCCTCCTCAGTCAAAGTAATCTCAGGATATCTTCTTGCAAGCTCAGTTACAATCTTGTTAAATTCATTTTTGGATGGCTTTGAAAAGCTTATAGTTACACCGAAACGATTAACCAGAGACATCTTCTCCTGCATGGTATCTGATTTGTGAAGCTCCACATCCATATCATCTCTGTCATTCCAGGTTTCCTTTATGAGGTGTCTTCTGTTTGAAGTTGCGTAAATAAGTACATTGTCAGGCTTAATCTCAAGACCTCCCTCAATGATTGCCTTGAGGTATTTGTATTCTATCTCGAACTCCTCAAAGGAAAGGTCATCCATATAGATAATAAACTTGTAATTTCTGTTCTTTATATGAGAAATTACCGAAGACAAGTCCTTAAACTGGTGCTTATAGATTTCAATCATTCTAAGTCCCTGATCATAGTACTCATTGATAATTGCCTTTATGCTGGTGGACTTGCCTGTACCACTGTCACCAAACAACAGGCAGTTATTAGCTCTTCTTCCCTGAACAAATGCCTCCGTATTATCGATGAGCTTTTTCTTCTGAATTTCATAACCCACAAGGTCTGATAAAACAACCCGATCAGTATTGGTTATAGCCACAAATTCAAGCTCCTTTCCATCCTCATGCCTAATCCGAAATGCCTTGTTAAGTCCAAACATACCCACACCATACTGTTTGTAAAATTCTGTCATAATATCAAACACTACATCAACGCTATCCGTGGCAGCAATACTGTCACTAATATATCTTACCTTCTCACTGACGTTGGCATTGTACATCTGCTCCTTCTTGGGCAGGGACTTGTAATTCGTTATGGTGGAAAAACAATCTATCCCCAAATCCTTCTCAAGCGGACTAAAATCATAATGAAACAGCTTAAGAAAAATAGCATAATCGTTTTTGGCAAAGCTGTTGACACTGCCGTCACCTGCACCAACCTTTTCACATGTCAGAGTAAAGGAATTCTCATTGGTTATAAGCAGAAATGCCAGATAATCCTGCCACAGATTTTTGTTAAAGCCATAGGCTGTAGCTACATCCAGGATTCTCTTAATCTGAGTATATATTCTGCTTATAATCGTTTCGTCATCAGAAAGCTTATAATCCTTTTCCTTAATTATCTCCGCCAACTGATACAATATGCTGTCTTCCCCCAAATCTCTATACAATACCAAGCCTGCAATTTCCTTGTACATTTCTCTTACGCTCCCTTATTATGAATTATTTCAGTACGCCTAATAATCCGCTTTATCGAATTAACTATGATTTGACATCTTCATTATCACCGGATTCCATATCTGTCTCATTTACCACAGGAATGTCAGATAACTTCTGTTGTCTTGCCTTTCTGGCAAACAATCTCCTTCTCTCCTCCATAAGAGGCATAACATCATCCGGTGCCTGCTTATCATCCACATTAATATTCTTATGCTTCAGCTTTCTGTATACAATACTTCTTAAGTATGCATATGCAACGGATACAAGCGGAATGAAAACAATCATACCCACAACACCCATCAAATCTCCGCCCACCAATACAGCAAGCAATACCCATATAGGTGACAGCCCTACTCCACCACCTACAAGCTTTGGATATATAAAGTAGTTCTCAATACACTGTAATGAAAAGAACAATATCACAAACCAAATAACCATGGAAGGAGTATCCACCAATATGAGGAATGCACCGATAAATAAGCCGATAAATGCACCAAATACCGGAATTAATGCCGTAAATGCTATAAGAACACCTATGGTAAGCGGATATGGCAAACCAAAAATAGCCATTGCAACTGCAAACATTGTGCCAAGTATCAATCCCTCTCTAAACTGGCAGTAAAAAAACTTAGAAAAGGTGTTGTTAGCTATTTTCCCAAAAATCATCATTTCATCAGCAGTACCCTCTTTAAATACTGCATATATGAGCATCTTTACCTGTTTTCCAAGAAGCTCCTTTCTGGAAAGAATATATATTGAGAATACTATTCCCACTATTATATTAATAAACGCACTGATGACAGATGAAAAAATATTTACCGTTGTCTGAAGGATTGTAGCCCCGTTATCAAAGAAAATGCCTGTTATATCACTAATATCCGGGTCGAACTTTTCTATTTCCTTTTCCAGATCTTCGTGCCCTTCTGCCTTTTCCAAAGCCCAGCTCTTCACATTATCGACAAAGGGCTCAAATTGATCCTGAATCTTGCCTACAGTATTCCCCACCTCAGGAACTACCACAAACAGAACCAGTGCAACAACAAGTACTGCCAGAGCATAAGTAATTATCATGCTTATGGCTCGTCTGGAACCATAAAGCCTGCCTTCTTTATTCTTAAACAGCTTGCTCTCAATATTCCTCATAGGTATATTAAGCACAAATGCAATTCCGCATCCAATAATAAAAGGCAGAATCAAACGTAATATTTTACCCAAGGCCTTAACGATAAAGCTCATGTTCTGTAAAAAATATATAAGAAAAACGGTAAATGTAATTACTGCAATTATTGTTTTTATGTTCTGTTTCTTTTCCTTCATATGCATGTCCTTTCACAATAATTCGAGATTATAATTCAAGCATCTTCAACCGGTCAACACCCATCATATAGGATACCCATAAATCTTACATATCCTTCACGAAATCATATATTTCTCTTTTGGGAACACCTCTGTCTCTTGCAACCTGTTTGGTAGCTTCCTTTTTGTCCATTCCCTGGGTCATATACATGTTCATGTGTTCCTCCAACGTCATGGTGTCCCACTTTTTTCTTTCGCTCTCCTTACGCTCCTCCAGGGTAAGTCCCTTTAACACGATTATACACTCGCCCTTAGGCTCATTTTCGCTGTAATAATCAAAAGCAGAGCCTAGAGTTGTCTTAAAGAATTCCTCATGCTTCTTGGTAAGCTCTCTGCAAATTGTTGTCTCCCGGTCCTCTCCCAAAACACACTTAAGCTCCTCCAAGGTCTTCACCAATCGGTGAGGTGCCTCGTATATTACAATTGTTCTGGTTTCCGTCTTAAGCTCCTCCAACACACATTTTCTATTCTTTTTGTCAGCAGGGAGAAAAGCCTCAAATGCAAATCTCCTTGTAGGTAACCCTGAAGCAATCAAAGCATTTACTGCTGCACAGGCTCCCGGTACCGGAACAACCGTTATTCCTGCAGCATAACACTGTCTGACCAATTCCTCTCCCGGATCAGATATACCGGGAGTTCCCGCATCCGTTATCAACGCAACATTGGCTCCGTCCAGTAATTTGCCCACCAGCTCTACAGCCTTTTCATATTTGTTATGCTCATGATAGCTTGTCATAGAAGTCTTAATGTCAAAATGATTCAGAAGCTTTATACTGTTTCGTGTATCCTCTGCCGCAATAAGGTCAACCTCCGACAGTATTCTCACCGCCCTAAACGTCATATCCTCAAGATTCCCTATAGGGGTCGCCACAAGGTACAATAAACCTGCCATTTAATTCCTCCTGTCGGGGCAGCTCTTATTTTTATTTCTGTACTCACCATATCTGGTAAGTAAATCCTCGGTATAGCTGCCGTCCTTATTATATACAATCAATACCGGTTCAACCTTCATCATAGCTTTTTGACCCTTAAATGCTTCTATAAGAACCATATTAGGCTCCTTATCCACATAAGGCTGAACCATACACATCCTCTTTGGCTCCAAATTATATTTCGACAAAAGTCTAATAATCTCTGCCAGTCTGAAGGGCTTATGAACCATTGCAAATGAGCCGTTAGGCCTTAACAGATATGCTGCCGCCTTCACCACATCCTCCAAATTAAGAAGAATCTCATGTCTTGCAATATTCTTAGGCTCCATGGCGTTTTCCAGACCATGACTTCCCTTAATATAAGGGGGATTACAGGTTACAATGTCAAAAGAGGCCGCCGGAAATAACGTGGCTACCTCTTTAATATCCCCATTTACGATTTCAATTCTATCCTCAAGCCCATTGATACGTACACTTCTGCCAGCCATTTCTGCACTGTATTCCTGAATCTCCAGTGCCGTAAAATGGGCTCCCTTGTCTCTTCCCACCATAAGCAGTGGTATTACGCCGGTTCCGGTTCCCAGATCAATCACCCTGCTACCCGGTTTACCGGTTGCGAAATCAGCCAGAAGAACCGCATCCATACCAAAGCAGAATAGCTCCGGATTTTGAATAATATGATATCCCCTGCACTGTAAATCATCTAGTCTTTCACCCTGCCTTACCAGAGACAATGTCTGATCATCTATCATCCTAAAACCTCATACCTACACGAATAACCCACGAGCTCCTATGCCGGACTTAGGGCCGCTTTATCAAAAAACCACGGACACCTACTCATCATCTAGCTTTGATTTGCCTTCCTTCAACTCAAGCGCCTCTAATTTCTTAAGCTCATCATCACTTATTTTATCATCATTTCTTCTCTTCTTTGGCTTAAATTTTAGCTCCTCTATCTTGTACTCCTCTATCTCCTTATTGTCATCCTCGTCAGTTACGATAAGCTTAACCTTCTGACGAAGCACGTTTACGGAAGCAACCTCGCCCTTCTTGCCGTCTATTGTCCTTACGAAATCTCCCACATTAGGGAGCTTGTCATTGAGATATTCATAGGTTTCCTCCTCATGCTTCAAACAGCACATGAGTCTTCCACATACACCTGATATCTTAGTTGGATTCAGAGACAGATTCTGCTCCTTTGCCATCTTAATAGACACGGGAACGAACTCGGATAAATGCCTGTTGCAGCAGAGCTCTCTTCCACATATACCAATACCACCAACTATCTTAGTCTCGTCTCTTACGCCAATCTGTCTAAGCTCAATACGCGTCTTAAAGATAGCTGCCAAATCCTTAACCAACTCTCGAAAATCTATTCTTCCGTCTGCAGTAAAGTAGAATAACACTTTATTGTTATCAAATGTATGCTCCGCATCTATC
>JBJENB010000246.1:0-3602 GCA_051879975.1 Wujia sp. | reverse complement strand
GAGTAGGTTTAAACCTACTCGATTATATCAATTTTTATATTATTATGCAAACCATTCCGCCATTGGAATCATTCACAATCTTCTCCATAGTATCCTGAAGCTTTTGCTGACTCTCCTGATTAATTTTATTTATCTTAACCCTAAGACCATCCTCAACCAACTGTTTAATTGTTTTACCGAATATATTCACTCCCCAAATACTGTCCGAGGATACTCCATCACTGTTAATATATTTTATGAGATCCTTCGCCTGATCCTCCGAGCCTACAATCGGTGCAATTTCCGTTGTTATATTAGCTTTGATAAGATGAATGGACGGTGCACAGGCCTTAATCTTAACACCATATTTATTACCGGACTTGATAAGCTCCGGCGCATCCAGTTTAATCTCATTTTGCTCAGGAGTTACTGAACCATAGCCGGTTTTAAAGGCCTGTAGCAGCGCAGTACTTACCTTCTCACATTGTTTTTTCGTATCTGCCATATTTCGTATTTCTTTTATAAAGTCATACTCATTATTCACTCTGGTTCCCAACATATCGGAAATCATTTTATAATAATATTTATCGTATGGCTTAATTATAATATTGATATTACCGGTGGCCAGATCAATATTGTTTAATTCAATGGATTCAATATATTCATTATCCATGATATCTCCGATTTTCGCGTCCTTCATGTGAGCTATGCCACCAAATATTCCTTTAGCAACATCTATTATGCAGCTTTTCATTTCACTGCTGTTATCCATAGCTTCAATCCATTTAGGAATAGAGAAATTAACTGCAGACACAGGAAAATCCAGCAACAGCTTCTCAAAAATATTATTTATATCTGCCATTTTTAGCTGATCACAGTTTATCGGAATAACAGCTTTTCCGTATTGCTCCTGCATCTCATGAGCAAGATTGATTGTTTCCGGAGAGGCCGGCTTTCTGGAATTGAGCAGAATAACAAAGGGTTTTCCAATGCTTTTTAGCTCTTCAATTGTTTTAAGCTCCGGTTCTATGTACGCATCCCTGTCAATATCGGTAACCGTACCATCACAGGTTATTACAATACCAACCGTTGAATGGTCATATATTACCTTCTTGGTTCCTATACTGGCAGCCTTTGTAAATGGAATATCATAATCATACCAAGGGGTCTTAACCAAGCGCTCCTTTCCATCCTCCTCATGCCCCTCTGCTCCATTTACCATGTAGCCAACACAATCAATCATCCTAACCTTAAAGCTTGCTCCTTCAGGCAAAACAACAGTGGTTGCTTCCTTAGGAATAAATTTTGGTTCAGTTGTCATTACCGTTCTTCCGGCAGCCGATTGAGGCAATTCGTCCAGTGCTCTGGCTTTACTATAATCATCCTTAATTGCCGGTAAAACCAGAAGCTCCATAAATCTTTTAATAAAGGTTGACTTTCCCGTTCTAACCGGACCCACTACGCCAATGTAAATCTCTCCGTTTGTCCTGGTTTCTATATCCTTATAAATGTCCACAAAAATACCTCCATTCTTCTATTACACTATTACAATATATGTAATAAAGATTGGAGGTATTACTTATTTTGGTGAATATGTGTTACATCTGATGTATTGAATAATCCTCTTGTAGTAGGCTGAGGTGCAGTGTATTCCGTCAACAGAGGCCTCCTCCGGAAGATAACCATTGTCATCCGTTACGGCAGCTGCGACATCAAGATATATTACATCTCCCCTATTCATACACATTTCCTTAAGCTTCTCATTAAATTCATTTACCCTATCCTGAGAAAACACGTCATCATCTGCCGACTCCTTTTCTGTTACAGGAAGTATACTTTCAACATATACGATAGCTTCAGGATTTTCTTCCTTAATCTTATCAATAAGCTTGCTAAACATCTCGCAGAAATTATCAATGGACTGCCAACCCAATTCGTTGATTCCAAACGAACAGTAGTAATATTTGTAATTGGTCATGGCAATCGCCTGATAACAGGTATACTTTCCGCCATAACCCGGAACAGTAATATCTGCGGAAGTATCAAGTTTTCCTACATTTAATCCCTTATAGCAAAAACCATTTAAGTTCAATCCGGTATAATAGACCAATCCCTCCGTCCTTGAGTCACCTATAAATACCACATCATCAAAATATGTCAGGTCAACAGCAAGGTTGGAATTCTTTGTGTAAGCCTCCTCAGAAGCCCAATTATCGCCAATGATCTGTTCTACAGGTGGCAATTCTGTATCCGGAACAACAAATTCCGTATCTGTTCTTCCCATTCCGTCATCATCATCCGATCCATCGCTATCATCGCTCGTATCGGAAGGCACATCCGTTGATGCTTGTTCCTCTGAAGAATCATCATCAGTATTATCTGTCGTATTATCTGCATCTGATTGTGAAGCGTTATATTCCGGCTTATCAAAGGAGTCAAAATTCGGATTGACTCCAGTTGTAATCTCCTCACCTTTGGCCCTGTCACCAATTTCAATATAATCATTGGCATATAGAGCCACTATTGCCACACAAATAATAAAACCCAGTACACCTGCACTCATGAGTCTTATTTTATTTCTTCTTTTTCGTTTAAGCCTTTTTATTTCTTCCCTTGTAATAGGCCTAATTACCATTTAAATCACCCTTTTATTTCCAAGTAAGTGTAACTGTTTCCGAGGTTTTCATTCTTGTCAGCAATGCTGTCATAGCCTCCTTGGCACTGAAATCCTCAAACAACACTTTATTAATCATTTCAACAATCGGCATCTGAACATAATATTTTTGGCTTAGCTGCAATGCCGCTTTAGCAGAATAAACGCCCTCTACTACCATTTTTACCTCGTCCATGGCTTCCTTGTATGTCTTTCCCTGACCAATAAGAACGCCGGCACGTCTGTTCCTACTGTGCACAGATGCACATGTCACTATCAAATCACCGATTCCTGATAAACCACCAAAGGTTTCAGACTTTCCACCCATAGCTGTTCCGAGTCTGGTAATCTCAGAAATTCCTCTGGTAATAAGTGCTGCCTTGGCGTTATCACCACATCCTAAACCATCTGCCACACCGGCTGCGAGGGCAATTACATTTTTCAGGGCTCCTCCCAGCTCTATTCCAAGTACATCAGGGCTTGTATACACCCTAAAGAAATCTGACATAAAGGTATCCTGGATAAGCATGGCAGTTTTCTTGTCCTCCGCCCCACATACAACCGTAGTAGGCATTTTTTTACCTACCTCCTCAGCATGGCTCGGTCCTGACAACACGCCAACCTTAACGCCCGGAATTTCTTCACTAATAACCTCTGTAAGAGTCATAAGGGTACTTTCCTCTATACCCTTTGAAACATTGACAATAATCTGATCCGATGAAACATAAGGTGCTGCTGTCCTTGCCGTACTTCTGATAAACGGAGAAGGCACTACAAACACCAGCATTTCCGAGTCCTTTATGACACTCTCAATATCAGTGGAAAATTCCACATCCTCCTGTACAATTACACCCGGAAGCTTGTCCTTATGCTCCCTATACTGCTTTAACATATCTATCTCATTTTTGTCAATAGACCAAACCTTAACCTTATGACCATTTCCTGATAAAAGAACTGTAAGTGCAATACC
>JBJENB010000245.1:0-3616 GCA_051879975.1 Wujia sp. | reverse complement strand
ATGTACAAATCCTCTTTTTATAACTTCTTCTTAAGGTTAAATATGTCTACAAATTCATTAGTATTCAGCATAAATACAAAGTAATATGGCTCTAGTTTTTTATTGATATAACATATATTATCATATCTGTGTTTATGAAAGCAATGTTAATGACAAGATGAAGAAAATAAAGTATAATTTTATTATATTGCAGGTTTAAGGATATGAATTTTGGAGAGGAGTTAAGCAATGCCAACAATCAGTTTGTGTATGATAGTGAAAAATGAAGAGGCTGTTCTTGCCCGTTGTCTGGATTCAGTAGCGGATTTGATGGATGAGATAATAATTGTTGATACTGGTTCTACGGATAAGACCAAGGAGATAGCAGCCAAATATACTGATAAAATATATGACTTTGAGTGGGTTAATGATTTTTCGGCGGCTAGAAATTATTCCTTTTCAAAAGCTACAATGGATTATATTTATGCCCCTGATGCAGACGAGCTTTTAGATGCCATTAATCATGAGCGGTTTCGTATTTTGAAGCAGTGCCTTGATGACGAGGTGGATATTGTTCAAATGAAATATTTAACGGAAAATCCGGATGACCCGGTTATGAATGTGAAGAAGGAATACCGACCAAAGCTTTTCAAACGTCTTAGAAAATTTGTCTGGATTGATCCGGTTCATGAAACGGTCAGACTTGATCCGGTTGTGTTTGACAGCGATGTGGAGATAATTCATAGACCTCAAAACTCCCACGCCAAAAGAGACTTTTCTATATTTGTGCGGGAGCTGGATAAAAGAGGTGTACTCTCTGCTAAGCTTCGAACCATGTATGCAAGGGAACTTCTTAAGATGGGAAGTGTGGATGATCTTGAGGCAGCGAGAGATTATTTTAATGGACTATGGGAGGAGAATCCCATAAATGATGCCGGGAAAGAGGCTGCCTGTATTCTTTGCAGATATTATAGGCTTATCGAAAATACAACCAAGCTGATGAAATATGCTCTCCGTGATATGCTTGAAACCCCATGCTCGGAGATATGCTACGAGCTGGGAATGCATTTCTATGATTCGGGTGATTATGGAGAGGCAATAGTGTGGTTTACAAATGCTGCTTATGAGACTGCTCCGATACTAGATGTACATACCGGAGGAGACAAGGCATTACGGGGTCTTATCGACAGCTATGGGGCCATAATAGAGGAAGTAAAGGTAAATCCGTCCGGAACATACAAGGATAACAAACCGATTCTTGATAAACAACTTGAAATATACAGAGATAAGCTTAGACAATGCAAAGAGGATTTGGATAATTGGCAGGTGCCGGAGGAATTATAGTATTGTAAATCATTTGTAGCGCTATTTTATTCATATTAGGTTGCATATAAAATAACATAATTATTTTGATACTGTATATTTACAAACAAACATCTCAATGCTAAATTAGATATTAATGTAGGAGCTAATCCTATTCGCACCTGGAGAGGTAGAAAAGGAGAAGTATTCTATGGAACAATTTGAAAAAGAAGCTATTAGAAATGGCTCGGTATTTAATTCAAATGCCAGGCAGGTGTTTGAGAATCCGGAGCTGTGTGCTCAGTTTTTAAGGGATTTTTCTGATCTGGATATTTTCAGGAATGTACAGCCTGAGGATATCATTGATGAAACCAAGAGATACCAGAGATATCTTGGGATATCGTTTGAATCGGATACGGTTAAGCGTATAAGGGTTGCAGGTAATGATGTACCGGTGTACATAATTGCATTATTGGAGCATAAGAGCAGTGTGGATTTTGATGTGGTTATGCAGCTGCTCCGCTATATGATTTGCATTTGGGATGATTATGCGAAGGTTAATGAGGAATCATCAAAATTAAAAGGATTTAAGTATCCACCTGTTATTCCCATTGTATATTATGAGGGAAGGAGTAACTGGACATCGAGTATGCAATTAAAAGAACGCATTTTTATGAGTGATTTGTTTGAGGATTACATACCGAATTTCCGTTACAAGCTGGTTCATAACAGAAGATACAGTAATGATGAACTGGTGTCTAATAATGATGCTATATCGCTATTTTTTATGCTTAATAAAATTCAGTCCGCTGAAGATTTGACTGAATTTCTTGCAACCGACAGCAATAAGCTGACATCTATTTTGGAGGGTGCGTCGCAGCAGACGATAGAGATTCTGATGGACGTGGTGTGGAGCCTGTGCATGAGGCTAAATGTTCCTCATGAGGAAGCTTCACAGTGTGTCAGGACAGTGGGAGGTCGTAATATGGGATATTTGTTTGAGAATATGGACAAACTTGACATTCAGGCTGAAAGACGGAATACCGCAAGGGAACGCGAAAGAGCAGAGAAGGCGGAGGCAGAGCTGGAGAGTGCGTATATAGAGATAGAGAACAAGAATGCACAGCTGGAAAACAAAGATACAGAGATTGAGAAACTAAAAAAGCTACTAAAGGAGAACAATATAAAATACTAAGTTATATAGAAAATATAAACCATTTGCTGTATACAAATGTATCAATCTAAGAAGATGACATTATCAATCAGGCGGGATTTTTCCCGCCTTTTGTTGTTTTCTGTTGAATTGTATTGACATTATTGAAATCATATGATACTCTATAAAAACAAAGAGTTTTTTACAATATAAGAGAGCGGTTTTGCAAAGTAAACTACTGAAAACGTCAAGTATTATATTTTTTTAATGATAACTCTTTTGTTTTGACGGATAATCAGAAGTTATCCGTTATCGCTGATAGTCAATGGATAATCGTACATTAGCCGTCTAAAATACAATAGGATATTCAGGTTATATATGTTTTTTGTTTATAAGGATTGGATTGGTATGGACAATTTGATTTGTACAAATAGAGATAAATTTTCGAAAATGCTAACGGATATAATAATTGAGGAATCTTCTCATTCTTTTCAGTTTATTGGGAAAAACGGGGTTGGAAAAGAATATGTAATAGTTAGTTTAGAACAACAATTAAAAAAGAAATTTGATATTTATAGAGTTGCATCTGATTCATTAATGCGAAAAGATCAACATATTTCAACTCATTCTTTCAATATTGCATTTTCATTAAGTAATTTTATTGGAATGTCAATAACTCCATCAAAAAATGATTCATTAAGAATTAACTATATAATATCAAACTTAAAAACGTTGACACTAAAACGAAAAATCATTATTTCAGCATTAGATTATGATATACTTCCTACAGAAAGCAGAGAATTCATTGCTATATTACTTTGCAATAAAAAAATTATAGAAGAAAAACTCAATAAAAAAATTACAGTTATAATAACAAGTTGCACAGATTATTTTGATGGTATATAAATATTATCTTTGAAGATTATACAAAAAAAGATATTTATGACTATTTGATAAATACTTGTGGTTATCTAGCACCACAAATTTCTAATGAGAAACTAAATCAAATATATAAGTTATGTGGGACAAACCTTAACTTGGTAAGAAATTATGCAAAAATAATTTTGGATACAAATGTATCAACACATACATTAGAAAGCCTTGTTGACACAAAATTAAATTATTATATTCAAGCCGGAAGAAAATATAATTTATCCAAAGATGAATTAAAATCTATTATAT
>JBJENB010000244.1:0-3623 GCA_051879975.1 Wujia sp. | reverse complement strand
CAATAATCTGTTTAGACAAAAGGTACATGAGAAGAAGGGACATAGCTACACCAAACACATTAAATATCCCCATAAAGCTCCCCATTGATTTAATGAGCTGTCTTGAGGTTTTCGTCAAATCCTCCTGATCAATAACCGTTACAACCATTTCTTCATCTATATCCGTCAGCATCACATCAGAAAAATATCCCGTAAAATAATCCTCTTCCATCTCAAATATCCTGATAAAATCATTCCGTGACATAAATACAGACAATGCCGCATCATATGTATATTGTCCCGCTATTTCAAATTCATAATAGATATCAGAATAAAGGTCCTTAAGTCTAAATATATCGCCTTCCTTGAGTCCAAACTTATCCATTACTCCATTTGATACCAGAACCCTTCCCTCCGGAATATTTTTCGTAATATACTCGCTCTCCTTCTCAATACCATATATCGAAACTTCATCTGTCATATAATCAGTATCAGTTGTATTGAGGGATGTAAGACAATATTTTTCAGCACCTTCCTCTTCGGTTTCAATAGGTGTCCTAAGCACATACTGATACTCAGCAATCATACTGTCAACTATGCTATCACCATAATCCTCAAGAAGAGGTTGAAACATCATTCCAAAAATAATTATGAAGGTAGCAAAAATTATACCAATAAAAAGGATAATATAGTTCGGTATATTCTGGAACAAAACCCTGATTCTAAATCTCTGTATAAAAGGAATCTTAGTGTTAAGTCGAAACGCCTTTTTTCTACCCCTCTTTGATAAGTCTCTTCTAATAAATCTAAGCGGTGAAAGTCTGAGCCTCTTACTCAACACGCAGAAATTGATTACAATCATAATTAATATTGGTATGACCGTTGTATCCCTAAATGCATCCGCATTCCACAAGGTTTCATAGGTACAGAGACTATAGCTGTTGTAATACATATCTACCATGTAATCTTCAAAAATCGTGTAACCCAGTATATTTCCAACAACCGCCGCAATAAGCGTTACTGCCACAGGGAGTACCATATAATAACGCACAAGCTCTCCCCTGGTATAGCCTGAAGCACGAAGTGTTCCAATCACCGTTGCCTCAGAAGAAATGGTATTGGAAATGGTTACTGCAAATACAAAGGCAAGAATAAAGACTACTATGTAATCAAACAATATTATCATTGCTTTATCACCACTCATATCCTCCCCTGTAAAGTTTATAGCCTGATTTTGATATCTTGGGACATATGAGCTAAGATTAACCTTTGTTGCTATGGTTATGAGCAACTCATCCGATATTTTCTTCTCCTCGGATTCATTCTCCGGAGCATTATTATATTTCCATCCATAGCAATAGGTTTTATTGGCATTTCCAAGTTCAGCAAAGGTATCATGACTTACCACAGCAATAGAGAAATTAATTGAGTCAAACATCATATCAGAGTTGTTCTCAAACAGCGAGCTATAATCCGGAACCGCTATCAGACCTGATACCTTCAGATTTCTTCCCGCGAGCTTGATTGTATCACCTACTTCTATGCTATTGTTAACCGCAAACATTCTATCAAGGGCAATCTCATTTCCTGCTTCAGGCATTTCTCCCTTCATAAGGCACTCAAGATTTATCTCCTGACGGTCTTCATAAATTCTTACAGTCTGACCCTCCTCCATATCATATTCCACGTAGTCAAGACTATAAATATTGATTCCACCCTCATTCTCTATGTCTTTTATTATTGTCTCTTCTACAGGATTGTCAGCTGCAAAATGTCCATCCTCTATATTATATTTTGTAAAGCCCTCATTGTAAGCATAAGTTACACTATTATCCGCCACAAGGAAGCCTGAAACTGCTGATATAAGCATAACCATAAACAGAAAAATAACTGCGTATATTCCAAGATTACTCTTCAAATCACGCAACAATCGTTTATTAAGCGGATTTTTCATGGCACACCTCCTACAGCTCAAGCTCACTGGCAGCGACTTTTTCTTCATTCAAATAGTTCTTACGGATACTGCCATCCTTAAGCTTTATTATCCGGTCAGCCATACGCTTTATCTCATCATTGTGTGTAACCATGATAATTGTGTTTCCATATTTCTTATTCACATCCTCAAGAAGCTTAAGTATCTCCAAAGAGGTCTTGGAATCAAGAGCTCCTGTCGGCTCATCACACAGAAGTATGTCAGGATTCTTGATAAGTGCCCTTCCGATGGCAGTTCTCTGCTGCTGACCACCTGATAGCTGGTTAGGAAGCTTATGTCTATGCTCATATAGACCTAAGGTCTTCAATAATTCGTCTATTTCAAGGGGGTTATCAGACAGATATGCCCCAACCTCCACATTTTCTTTAATATTCAGATTAGGTATGAGATTATACATCTGGAAGATATATCCAAGATGTTTTCTACGATATTGTGTCAGCCGCTTCTCATCCATATCCTCGGTCTTCTCTCCGTTTATGGAAATGTATCCCTCGTCCGCTGTATCAATACCTCCGATTATATTTAAAAGTGTTGACTTTCCTGAGCCGGAAGGTCCAAGGAGTACACATATCTCCCCCTTCTCTATCTCAAGGTCAATCCCCTTAAGCACATCTACTCGACTATCCCCTTCACCAAAATGTTTCTTAATATTACTAATCTCAATAAACATTTTTCTCCTCCTCGAATAAAATACAAGACTCGCTCATGAGCATAATTTCTGTCAGTTGCCGAATAGCCCAAATAAGCAAAAATATTTTTTCATCAGCCAAGTTAGCCTTGGCTAACTACTAGCAGTATACACTCAATGGAATTTTTTTACAATAAAGCATAATGAGAAAAAATTTCATAATGATGCATAAAGTTTTTTCCTCATTCCAATATAAGCCGTCATCACCAATATGGTTGTAAATATCCAGGAAACAGGATAAACCGTCATAAGCATACCAAAGGTATGGTATTTTTCAAACACAGTGAAAAGCCATAAAATCCGAAACATTACAGAACCGATAATAGTTAATAGCGCCGGCAAAAGTGAATGACCCATTCCACGTAAGGTTCCTCCCGGAACCTCATAAAATGCAATCATCCATTCAAGCAGCATAACACGATTCATCCTTGTCAAGGCGAATTCCGCAACCTTTTCCTTATCAGTAAAAAGTGTTACCAGCTCCGGTCCCCATACGGTAAATATAATACTAAACACCGCAGTACATACCACACCTTCAGCTATTCCGACGAGCATCGTTTTCTTACATCTGTCATTTTTGCCCGCACCATAGTTTTGACTTGTAAATGTTATGGTTGCCTGAGCAAATGAATTCACTATGGCGTAGGTCAAATATTCAAAATTAAGTCCTGTTGCAGAACCGGCAACTGCATCTGCCCCAATACTGTTAATACCTGACTGAAGAATAATGTTAGACAAACAAAATACCGCCGATTGAATCGCCGCCGGTGCCCCAATTCTTATTACCTGTGTAAGATATTTTCCCTGTATCTTAAGCCTGCGAAAATCAAGCTTAATCATATCCTCTTCTCTCATAAGCAAATAGGTAACAATCCCGGCATTAATCAGATTTGAAACCGCAGTTGCAATTGCAACACCTTCAACCTTCATATGAAACACTATAACCAATAAGAGATTCAGAAT
>JBJENB010000243.1:0-3674 GCA_051879975.1 Wujia sp. | reverse complement strand
AATGCGAACACCTCTGAATATACGGCCAGCTTTTCTTTGGACTTATTCTATCAGGATCGATTTGAACAGGTATATGACAAGCTATCGGAGAACCTGCTTCAGGTGGAGGAGTATGATGACGGGTATGTAAAGGGAAAGGTATATATTCCGGAGGGTGAGACCTTGTTCACATCAATACCTTATGATGAGGGATGGTCAATTAAGGTTGACGGAAAAAAAGTTGAATATTATGCAATCGGAGAAGCCTTTATAGGGGTAGATATGGAACCGGGTGAGCACACGGTTGAGTTTGTATATATACCTGTAGGCTTCAAATTGGGACTTTTGATTACAATCATATCACTTGATTTATTTATATTATGTGTAATGCACAATAGTAATAAGAAATCTTGTGCAAAATTAGTAAAAATAACTGACAATGACATTGACCCGGAAATGAAAGTATAGTAAAATATTTTTACGAATAAGCTGATGATGCGGAGAAATAATCTATGGAATAGGGGTGTATAGTTGATGGAAAAACTTAAGGAACTAGGATGGCAAAAGCTAATGATTGCGACCGGAGTAGTTGAGATTGTACTAGGTATAATTTTGGGTATCGTATTCGGTTCGCTTCCGGCAGGACTTGTTACCGGCATTTTGTCAGCAGGAGCAACATGTGTCGTTATATTTGCATTATGTGGGAATGAAATATCGGGTCATTCAAAGTCAGACAAGTATAGAAAGCTTTTTATGAATCTTCCTATAGGCTTTGCCCATGCAAAGATTATTACTGATTCTATGGGCAATGGAAGTGGATACAGTATTGAAGAGGCAAATGAGAAATTTGGAAATTACTTCAATCTGGATGCTTCTGATTACGAGGGAAAAATCCTTGGGGAAAGCAAGATTGATGTTTTGCAGGATATAAATGCATGGTTTATGGCATACAATACATCAGGGACCAAGGAAGGCGATTTCATGGATGTTGAGATTACCATGGAGAAGCTGGGCAAGGTATTTAACACTGTTATGTATAAGTCAGAGGCAGACTACATAAATATGGTTGTCATTGATATTACTGATCAGAAAGAAACTGAGAATAAGCTTTCTAAGGCAATTGAGGATGCCAACGCAGCATATAAGACTCAGGCGGAGTTCCTGGCCAATATGTCACATGAGATTCGTACCCCAATCAATGGTATACTGGGCATGCTTCAGCTTACACTTATGGCAGATGACCTCCAGGCGGATTACAGAGATAATCTTTTAACTGCAAAGAATTGTGCGGATACATTGTTGAGGCTGATTAATGATATACTTGATATTAGTAAGCTTGAGGCAGGAAAGTATAACCTTAAGGAAGAGATTTTTGATGTTAAGAGTGCTATAGAGGAGACGGTTGCGGCGCAGGTACCGCTTGCAACAAACAAGGGGCTCGCACTTGATTGTACCTTTGGCAATAACATCCCTAAGCTTGTCAAGGGAGATGGACAGAGAATTCAGCAGATTCTCAACTGTCTGTTGTCTAATGCTTTGAAATTTACATCAGAGGGAAGTGTACGAGTTAAGATAGCAGCCATTGATACAGACAAGGAGACTATTAATCTTAGAATTGCTGTTGCCGATTCCGGAATTGGTATATCTGAGAAGGATATGGATAAGCTTTTCATAAGATTTTCTCAGGTTGATGCCTCTGATACAAGGAAGTATGGTGGTACAGGACTTGGCCTTGTAATATCTAAGCAGATTGCTGAGCTTATGGGTGGTACAATCAGTGTTCAAAGTAAAGAGGGAATAGGATCAACCTTTATTGCAGAGATACCTCTTAAGATTGTTAAGGCGGCAGAGGTTGAGGCGGAGAAGAAGGCAGCAGAAGAGAAGGAAAATGTTGCAGTCTTCTCAATAAATGCACATAGCAAGGCTAGAATACTGGTAGCCGAGGATGAGCCGGTTAACCAGCAGGTAATTGGTAAATTACTTGGTATGGCAGGCTTTTCTTACGATATAGCTGAGAACGGACAGAAGGCGATAGAGCTGTTCAAGCAAAAGACCTACGATGCGGCATTATTTGATGTTCAGATGCCTGTCATGGATGGTATCGCTGCAACTCAGGAGATTCGTGAGATAGAGAACAGGGAAAGAAGAAAGAGACTTCCTATTATTGCAGTTACGGCAAGAGCAATGTTTGGAGATAAGGAGAGGATCCTTGAGAACAAGCTTGACGATTATATAGCTAAGCCATATAACCTTAATACAGTTGTTGAGACACTTAATAAATACATAGACAAAAAGAAAGACTAGGGAGGAACCAACATGAACGAAGTTCATGTTATAGGATGTTCCGACCGACCTGGCAGGTGGGCTTGTAAGACAGACACGCGTGCCGATACAAATAATTTAGGGAGGAAATGTAGATGAAATGTTCAAAGTGCGGAGCCGAGCTTCAGGAAGGGATGATGTTCTGTACATCATGTGGAACGCCGGTACCAAAGCAGGAAGAAAAGAGTGACGAAGAGGCTACAGTATTACTGGATCCCAATATGCAATCGGTGGCACCACAGCAGAGTGATGTACAGCCACAGATGCAGCACCCGGTGACACCACAGATGGGCAATATACAGCCACAAATGCAGCAACCGGTGACACCACAGATGGGCAATGTACAGCCACAGATGCAACAGCCGGTGACACCACAGATGGGCAATGTACAGCCACAGATGCAGCACCCGGTGACACCACAGATGGGCAATGTACAGCCACAGATGCAGCAACCGATGACACCACAGATGGGCAATGTACAGCCACAGATGCAGCAGCCGATGGGCTACGGTCAGCCACAGATGCAGCAACCGATGGGCTATGGTCAGCCACAGATGCAGCAGGCGATGGGTTATGGTCAGCCACAGATGCAGCAACCGATGGGTTATGGTCAGCAGTATGGAGCGCCGAAGCCTCCAAGAAAGCCACTTACTCCTAAGCAGAAGAAGATAGCAATTATCTCAGTTGTAGCAGTAGCTGTGATTGCAGTATTTTTCTTAGTTGTTTGGCCAATTATAACCAGGGCTAAGCTTCAGGGTGAATACAAGAATAGTCAAATTGATACTGTGGCAGTATTTGATGATGGTAAATATGTTGTATATGGTGATGACGAAAAAGAAGAAATAATTTCATTGGGCTTCTATGAGGTAGATAAAAAAGGAAATATTGAATTTACCACTTTAGAGGGGGATGAATTTGAAGGAAAATTCAAATCCGATGACAATAAGGTAGTAATAGGTGACTATACCTTTAAGTCAAATGATAAGAAGGAAGGCATTGACCTCGAATATTCAGAAGACTTTGAAGAAGAGTTGAGGGATAGGATTGAAACGGCTATTTCATCATCCCTTGCGAAAGAGGATGCATTTAATGCTGCTTATTGGAGTTACTACTCTATTTATGATTTTGATGACAACTATCAGGATGCATTCTTAGAGCTTTTCCTTGATAATCTGGATTATGAAAATGATGAAACTCTTAAAACCATGATTGAGTCGGATTACCTTTATTTCTCAATTAGTTTTGATAGTGAATGTAATGCAGATATAAGTATTGACATATATGACTATTATTATTGGATTGATTAATACCGGTAATGTTTCTATACAGTATACTATAGATACCAATTCTTGAATGGTATCATATTTGCGACT
>JBJENB010000242.1:3677-15242 GCA_051879975.1 Wujia sp. | reverse complement strand
CTTCCGATTGACAGAATAGTATTGGAAACGGATGCACCATATCTTGCACCGGTTCCATTCAGAGGTAAAAGAAACAACTCGACCTATATACAATATGTTGCAGATGAGATTGCAACAATCAAAGGGCTAAGCGTAGATGAGGTTTACGAAAGAACATGGGAAAATGCAGAAAAGCTGTATCGTATAAACAGGGCGTAGAATAAAGAATGTGGAGAAAGGAATATTCGACTTAAAGTCGTCAGATAGAATGTATGGAGAAGCTTAGCAACCCACAGGTTACGATAGAAATAATCAAAAAATATAATTTTGCATTTCAGAAGAGATTCGGTCAGAATTTTCTAATAGACGGACATGTTGTTTCCAAGATTGTAAAAGCGGCTGAGATAACCAGGGATGACATTGTATTGGAAATTGGCCCCGGTATTGGTACCATGACTCAGTATCTGGCTGAGGCAGCAGGACATGTATATGCGGTTGAAATAGATAAGAATCTGCTTCCTGTTTTAGATGAGACCTTGTCTGAGTATGATAATGTTACAGTGATTAATGAAGATATCTTGAAGGTGGATATCAATGCATTGATTCAGGATACTATTAAGGTTGTGGCAAACCTGCCCTATTATATAACGACCCCTATAATAATGGGATTGTTTGAAAATAACATTCCTGCAAGCTCCATAACTGTAATGGTTCAGAAGGAGGTGGCAGAACGAATGCAGGCTAAGCCCGGAACCAAGGATTATGGTGCATTATCCCTTGCTGTTCAATATTATGCAGAGCCATATATAGTGGCAAATGTTCCGCCAAACTGTTTTATGCCAAGACCAAATGTAGGCTCCGCGGTCATCAGGCTTCGCAGGTGGGAAAATCCTCCTGTTAAGGTAGAGGATGAGAAGCTTATGTTCAGGTTAATTCGAGCATCCTTCAACCAGAGAAGAAAAACGCTTCAGAATGGCATCAATAATTCGCCTGATCTTCAATTTACCAAAGAGCAGGTGGTCGAGGCCCTTAAAGAAATGGGTTTGCCTGAAACGGTTAGAGGTGAAGTCTTAACCTTGGAGCAGTTTGCAGCACTAAGTAATATCCTCAAAAATAGGATATAGGACATAAACCTTCTGAAAATAAAATGACAAGCGAAATAAATCAAAAAAATAGTAATAAACAAGCCTCACTCCCCATATTATTATATTATATAACTGGGGAAGTGAGGTCTTTTCATGCAACAGGGAAGATGGGTATCGTACATATATCGATATCGAAACAACGTAAGGTGTGAGAATGCGGGATTTATCAAGGTACAGAGAATCATGTATAAGGGAAGTGATGAAGCCCGTATACAAATTGGATTAAAGCTGCTAAAGCAAAGGGCATGCAAGTGCAAGGTATATCTTCTGTATAATAATCATGCAAGTTTTCTGACAGAAATAAGTGTAAGAGCGGGAGAAAGGGACACAATCGTTAAGTGGGTGGAGGTTCCTTGGGAAGCGCCGTTACGGGCAGGAATATCATTTGCCAGTTATGATGGTCTTGTATTCCTGTGTGATGATGGGGAATTTATGGCAGGGCTGTGGCATGAGGATTTGCTAATACCGGAGGAGGTAGTGATAGAGGATAAATTACAGGAAAACCATGGGCATGAAGATAATTTGATGGCAAATGATGAGGTGGCATGTGAGGATATTGGCAAAGTGGCACTGTCTGAGGTGGAGGCAAATGTTCAGGAGAGCATTGCTCAGGATAAACAGAAGAATGTTGTTTGGGCTCAGAAGAGCAATGTTCAGAATACACAGGAGAGAGTTGCTCAGGATATGCGGGAGAGCGAGCAGAACATTTTGCAGAAGGAAAATGAGAAAACAGATGCGTGTGTTGAGATGATGAATACATATCCAAAACTGCCACTATTTGCCGACAGTCAGTTTCTGGAATGTGTAAAGATTGTGCCACAAGATATAGGGAAGCTTGCCATGAGTAACTGGAAGCTTGGTGTCAACAGCTTTCTGTCACATGGCTATTATCATTATCGATATCTGATGCTGGGAAAGGTAAAGTTTGACAAGGGAGAAAGCTATGTCATAGGAGTGCCGGGCGTATTTACCAACAAGGAGAAATATCTTGCCAACATGTTTGGTTTCAATGTATTTATACCGGCAAAAAAAACAAAAATTATGACGGGAAACTTTGGCTATTGGATATCTGAGGTTGCCAGAGAATAGCGGATAAGATCCACGTATTGCCCCATAATATTAGCACTTTTAGGCTCAAGTCGAACCGGCTTAAAACCAAGCTTAGCAGCGAGACTTTGGGAAGGATAATTGTCAGGATGTATACGGGCATCTATTCGTGTGATGTCATAGTATTCCATCATGACCTGTATGCCGGCTACGCATGCAGCGTAAGCAACTCCCTGATTCTGGTATACGGCATCAACCTTATAGCCAATTTCGGCGTATCGTTTTCTGCCATCCTTCATGATATTGAAATTGACAGCACCAATAATTCGCTTATTGTCTGTGTCCTTATATATGTAATACCTTAAAAATGAACCCAGCTGATAAGCCTTGTACTCTCTTCGCAGGGCAGTTGCGTGGTAGTCTATGGTATAGAAACCTGTCGGTCGTGTGGGCTCAAAGCGCTCAAAACAATACCTGTTGCGTTGATAAAGCTTTAATACCTCTTGTGCCTTGCATTCATTTTCAACCCTGAGTATTAAGTTGTCGGTATATTTTACCAAAGGTCCCATAACTGCTCCTTGAATAATTGGCTTCGCTTAACTGCTTTTAAATGATATTTTCTATCATTTCTTATGTGAATAGTAATACTTATGATACGGGAAATCAAGAGAAAAGGTAAGGAATGTTGTTGACAAAGTCCAATCATTCAAAGGATAATACAAATGGATTTTTTTTGTTACGAGGAAACAGCTATGGATGAAAATGAAAAATACATGAAGCAGGCGATTAAGCTTGCTAAAAAAGCTTACGTTAATGGCGATGTTCCCATCGGGTGTGTTATCGTGTATGATGGAAGAGTTATTGCCAGAGGCTATAATCGCCGCAATGCGGATAAGACAACCCTGGCACATGCAGAGATTATGGCCATAAAAAAAGCCTCCCGCGTGCTTGGAGACTGGCGACTGGAGGAGTGTACCATGTATGTGACACTTGAACCATGTCAAATGTGTGCCGGAGCTATTGTTCAGGCGAGAATACCTAAGGTGGTAATCGGTTGCATGAATCCCAAGGCGGGATGTGCCGGCTCCATAATTAATTTATTTGATATGA
Organism: Wujia sp.; assembly: GCA_051879975.1. Classification (GTDB taxonomy): domain Bacteria; phylum Bacillota; class Clostridia; order Lachnospirales; family Lachnospiraceae; genus Coprococcus_C. The sequence goes on along the minus strand of JBJENB010000242.1, from coordinate 11,961 downwards.
AGCAGTTTAATCATAGAGTTGATACTGTAAGAGGCGTTCTTGAGGAGGAGTGCTCTGCCTTGATGAAGGATTTTTTTGTATGGCTTAGAGAAACAAAGAAAACGGATAATAACTTGACTTAACCTTTTATTTACTATATACTTGTCTAACGACATTCGTTGTCAGAATTGTCTGCGACGAGTATTAAATTTGTCATAAACCTTCCGTGCAGCTGGGGAGTTAGCGGTGCCCTGTACCTGCAATCCGCTATAGCAGGAGTGATGGTTGGCCTCGGGTTGTCTACTTGTGGGGCTGCCCTTGGTAAGTGGCGTTGATGTCTGGGTCTTGCGCGACAGGAATCCATGAACCGTGTCAGGTCGGGAACGAAGCAGCACTAAGTGGAATCTCCTGGGTGCCGTGAGGTCGCCTGGGCTGAGTTAACTGCCAAGGTAACGCCTATGAGAGCTTCACAAAGCTGACCGCACGGTTTTATTATGTAAGAAATTCTGCCACACTATCCCATTTACCTGAAACTATTCTTTTTTAAATGTAAGCTATGTTATAAAATTGTGAAAATTATAAAAAAAAAGTAGAATTTCTTATAAAATAATGTTATTATTAACAATGATACCGTTATGGGATAAAAATATGGGTACAAGGGGCGTTGAGATGAATTACTCAGAAGTAATTGAATACGTTAGAAAAATGACAGCCAAAAATGGTCGTCCATCATCGTATCCCTTTAGAAGTAGATTTGAACATACACTTAGAGTATATAGATGGGCTATAAAGCTTCAATCGAAGCTTGGCGGTGATTTGGACATAATTGTTCTTGCGGCGCTGCTTCATGATATTGGTTGGGATGATGAAAGACCGCATGGCGAGGTTGGTGCTGAGCTTGCAGTAGAGTACCTTGACAGCTTGGGAGTTGATCCTGATATTATTCGAAGAGTCGGTGAAATAATAATGATTCATGAGGATAAGGATACAGATGCTGATTTATCTTTAGAGTGCAAGATTGTCATGGATGCGGACCTTCTGGACGAAGTAGGCGCTATAGGTATTCTCTGGGATGCCATGGCAACTGCTTGTGAGGATGAGGCTAGTTATAAGAGGGCGTATTATAGAATAAAGAATTATTATAGAATCAATAAACCAAAGATTAGAAGATGTAAGACGGATGCTGCAAGGGCTGAGTACACAAAGCGTATGCATATGATTGAAAGTTTTATATTTCAATTAGAAAAGGAGCTATTTTAAAATAGCTCCTTTTCTTGCTCTTTGTTCTGTATACGATGAGCCGAGCGCAGATTCGTAGTAAAGTTTTTATTTGTCTGCCAGCTCGTCAATCATATCGCAGATAAGAGTAATTGCATCTGATTTTGTGCTAAGCTCCATAGCTTTAATATAGTTATCGCGATTCTCGAAAACATTATCTATTGTTTTTGGGAGAGAGTCTGTATTTACATCCTCTTCCATAAGGAGCTTTGCGTAGCCACTTTTATCAAATGATTGGGCATTCAGTATCTGGTCACCACGACTTGCCTCAAGAGAAAGCGGTATGAGAACGGTTGGTTTTCTAAGCGCTAAGAGCTCACAAATTGCATTGGCACCGGCACGTGATACGACAACGTCTGCAAGTGCAAGAAGATTGCTGAGCTCAGACTTGATGTATTCATATTGAACATAATGCTCTGTGTTAGGAATATCCTTGTTGGTTTTATCCTTACCACAGAGGTGAATAATATTGTATTTTTTGGTCAAGCCGTCAAGGCAGGACCATATTGCCTCATTTACTCTAACACTTCCGGTACTACCACCCATGATGAGCAGGGTTGGACGAATCTCCTTGAAGCCGCAGAAGGTCATGGCTGCAGCAGCATCACCGTTAAACAATTCGGCTCTGATAGGTGTACCAGTGACAACGGCCTTACCCTTAGGGAGCTTTTCTACTGTCTCAGGGAAGTTGCAACAGATTTTGGACGCCTTTGGAATACAAATTTTGTTGGCAAGTCCCGGCGTCATATCTGATTCATGTATAATTGCAGGAATTTTTTTGGATTTGGCTGCAAGCACAACAGGTACAGAAACAAATCCGCCCTTAGAGAAAACCACATCAGGTTTAATTTCCTTCATTAAAGCCTTAGCTTCACCAAAGCCTTTAATAACTCTAAATGGATCAGAAAAGTTCTTAAGGTTAAAGTACCTTCTAAGCTTACCGGTTGCGATTCCGTGATATGGTATACCCATTTCTTCTATCAGCTTTTTCTCTATACCATCATAGGAACCAATGTATTCTATCTCATAGCATCTTTTCTTGAGAGTAGGAATAAGTGCAATGTTAGGTGTTACATGACCGGCTGTTCCGCCACCTGTTAAAACTATCTTCTTCATTGAATACTCTCCTTCAGAGCTTTTGCTAATTGATCAGGACATGAGGTATCTCTGAAACCACATTTGATTCCCTCAAGCTTGCTTATTACCTCATCCGGTGTAAGACCCTCTACAAGTCTTGCTACACCCTGAGTATTTCCGTTGCAGCCACCTAAGAATTTTACATTGGTAACCTTTCCGTCCACTATTTCATAATCTATTGCCTGTGAACAGGTTCCGGAAGTTTTGTATCTCATAATTTATCCTCCTTTAAATTATATCCTAAAAGTTTATAATTTAGTATTACAGACATGTACCGGTTACATGATTTCGCCTTAATGTACACTGCGCTCAGTATAACATAAATCTTAAAGTGATTAAAGTATGTATTTTGTGGTCGAATTAATAGATTTTTTTACGATGTCTTTAGGCTTGTTTTCTCAAGTTTATGTTTTTTATAATCACCACATCATTACAGGTAAGGCATGCGTTGGTGACATGTCCATGCAATGGGGGGATGGTTAGTGTGGGTATGAATGGACAATACAATACCTGTATGAAATAGAGTATTATAGAAAGAGGGAAAGAAGTATGTGGGAGAGATTCATGGAAGCCGGTACCGGAGTGTATGTTCTTTGGGGAATAGGATTGCTTGGAGTACTGTTTAAGATGATGGTGAATACATATATGAATAAGATGGTAAAGGCTTCCCAATCTATGGCTACTACTAGAAAGAAAAGTCTTCGTATAATACGTCAGAAATTTGAAAACAGGAAAAATCTCAACATGGGTTTTGCCACTGGGGAGGCCTGTGTTGACAAATGTGTCGGGCAGCTGAAATTCCTGGGGAGACCCCTTGCGGCATGGAGCCACACAGGACAATTTTTCAGTCTATTGATATGTATGGTAATGGCAGGAGGTTTTTTGTACTATGATGTAAACTGGCGAGGGAGTCCGGACATGATATATTTTCTGGCAAACGGAACCATGGTGTGTGCATTTTTAATGGTGGCAGAGAATATATTTGTAGTAAGTAATAAATTGGAAATGTTGAAAGCAAACATATGGGACTATTATGAAACCATGCTCCATGCCAGAGAGGGTATGGAGGAAAGACCTGATAACAGAAGCCGAAGGCAGAGGGCAAAGCCGGAGGAAACGGCACAGGAGCAGGGACAGGAAAAGGAGCAGGACAGGGAGAGTGCAGCTACTTCTGTTTACGATGCCAGAGCATCTAATCAGGACGAAGTCCTGGATAGCTTTCTTCGGGAATTTTTCACTTGAAGGGTATAAAAGCGAGATTAATATTTATAGCGGTTTTTGTGTTGCTGATGGTTGGTATATTGATAAAAGGGGGATTTTTATCGGATTTAGGGAGTAGGATTGGTTTTATTAATTATAATGGAAATAATTCTACAGCTTCAGATGCAGATGGCCAGGTGGGGACAGATGAGGATTCAACACCCCAATGCGTAGATGCACGATATCTGACATTTGAAATTGAAAACCATGTGCGTGATAAGGATACATATTACAGCTATTCCAATGAGAAGCTGGAATGGTGGTTTAAGCGTGACACTGAGCATGGACCCAGTGGCTGCGATGATACGATAGATATTTCAGATTATGGCGCCTATTATCTGGATAAGAATGCAATAAGCAACGGCGAGGGAAGCGCTGCCGTTGATGAGGAATCAAAGGTCCTTTACCTGACCTTTGACTGTGGCTATGAAAATGGTTATACAAACCAGATTCTTGATGTATTGAAGCAACAGGAGGTTCCTGCATGCTTTTTTGTAACACAGACATTTATTAGAGATAATCCTGAGTTGGTAATTCGCATGAAGGAAGAGGGGCATCAGGTGGGGAATCATACCATAACCCATCCGTCACTACCATCTAAGTCCTATGAGGAGATAATTGAAGAGATAACAGGCTGTGCTGATTATATGAAGGAGAAAACAGGATATTCTATGGATCCGTATCTCAGACCACCACGTGGTGAATACAGCGAGCGTACCTTGGCAATTACTTCTGACCTTGGATATAAAACAATTTTTTGGAGTATGGCATATTTGGATTATGATGTGAATAATCAGCCTGGTGCAAATTATGTGATAGAGCATTTTAATAAATATCATCATAGCGGAGCAATTATCCTGATGCATAATGTGTCGTCGTCAAATGCTGCTGCACTTGAGACAGTGATATCCAATATGAAGGAGCAGGGATATCGCTTTGCAAGTTTAAATGAATTAAAATAAAATTGTATAAGGATTTATTTTTTGGGAAATACTCTCCTATGTAAGCTCAATGATTCAATCATTGCAGTATATAGGAGGAATGAATATGTCTAATAACAGTAATCAGTCAAACAACACGAAGAATACTCAGTCAAATGGTGGTTCAAACAGCCAGAACAGCAGCAAGAACACCACTAAAAATGAGTCTTCAAGCAATGCAGCAAAGGATAAGACTGAAAATAGCAGATAGTCTAAATGACCAATCCCCCGTAATCGGATTATTCCGGTTACGGGGGATATTTTTCATATCATAGGAATATGGTGTCAAAGGGGCATCTGTGTTATTCAGGCAATACACAGATACGCAAAATAGGCAGCGTAACATACCAGCATAATGATTCCACCGACTCTTGTAAGCTTTCTGCCTTTCAGTGCACAGAGTAGAAGAATAATGCCGGAAGCAATCATAATAATGGAGTCTATTATGAATTTCTTATCGAATGGTACTGTTGCCACCAGTGTGGTAGTTCCTATAACAAACAGGATATTAAAGATGTTGCTTCCCACGATGTTGCCGATTGCTATATCTGCATTTCCCTTTCTTGCAGCAGTAACGGATGTAAATAGCTCCGGCAGCGAGGTTCCAAGTGCAACTATTGTAAGTCCTATAAATCTTTCGCTTATTCCGCATAGCCTTGCAATTTCTGTAGCTCCATATACAGCCATTTTACTTCCAAGAATGATTGCTGTAATTCCACCGACCACATACAGGAATTGCTTCCATCCATTTACATAATCTGCTTCCTCTTCCTTTTTGTTTTTTCTGGCACTGATAAACAAATATGCCAGATACAGGATAAAAGCAATCCAAAGAATAATGCCATCCAATAAATCAATATTCCCATCATTTCCTAAAAGAATCAGAAGCACAGAGCATATTATCATATAGGGTATCTCGTATTTTATTGTTGATTTTTCAACAGCTGTGGAAACTATCACTGAAGCGATTCCTAAAATAATAAAAATATTTAATATGTTGCTTCCCACAACATTTCCAATAGTAATATCCGGTTGCCCCTTAAAAGCCGCGGTAATACTTACTGCAGCCTCAGGAGCACTCGTTCCCATTGCTACAATGGTGAGGCCTATGATAAGCTGTGGAATCTTAAATCGTGCTGCTATTCCTGCAGCTCCATCAACAAAATAATCAGATCCTTTAACGAGCAATACAAATCCTATTAATAAGGAAATGATATATAATACTGTATTCATAATTTACCTCCAGCGCCAAAGGCAATAATGCACATAATAATAACAATTAATGTCATAATATTTCACTCTCCTATATCAAATTTTTGCACGCAAAATAGACCCGTGTATACACACGAGTTTCAGAGTAAAAACACTATGCTTTTTTTCCGTCTGTACTGTGAATATAGTTGATGATATATCTATGACTATCTCTTATTTTGAATAGACATATATAAGAGAATAGAAGACAAACAAAAAACAGTAATTGTGCTGCATTGTACGCGATGGCTTCCATACCAAATAAGCCTTGACTGCTTTTTTTGGAAAATACCTGCCGAATTAGTGTCGTGTGGTACGCAGAAAGGGTAATTTCATCAACATCGGTGATTTCCATGTATTCATCAATGTCAGAAATATAAATTCCCTTTTGTAAAGCCTGGCTGTTATTGGCTTCAAGGACTGCATCATACTGCAAGCCGGAAATGAAGCAAAAAAGCACCAGTATAATTATAAATATATTTATGAATTTTTTATCCTTTAGAGAAAATAATTTCATGCCAACCTCATATTCCAAAATTTACAAGTCTTATACATCGGATAATCTTTTTTATAATCTATTATATTATAGTTTTTTAAAAAGATGAAGTCAATGTTACAGTCAAACCGAAACACACCTTTGACACATTTTAGACAAAGCTGAATAAGTTATATTAATAGGGTGAAGGAGGCGGAGCCGGTGAGATTTCGTAACATTAATATAAGAAATATTCTAAGCGAAGCTGTAAATTGTGGAGGAATAATAGTAGACGTAAGAGACAAAGAAGACTTTGCTATCAGCCATATTCCCATGGCAATTAATCTGCCTCTGGAGGAGATACGTCAGGGAAACTTTTCTTTGCCAAAAACAAAGGTAATTTTGGTTTACTGCGAAAACGGTGGAGGAAGTACATTTGCAGCACGTATTTTATCAGACAAGGGATACAGGGTAATTAATACCATAGGTGGATTAAAGGAGTACAGAGGTGCATTGACAAAAAGAGGAAGCAAGAGTTAAATCGGTTGACATGAAATATTTATACTCGTAAAATAATACATTATAATACGTTTACTGTGTCCTTCTGACGCAGGAGATGAAAGGATTATATGGATGGATAAGATGATTGAACTGATTGCTCCCTGCCACTTTGGATTAGAGGCAGTGCTTAAGAAGGAAATTCTTGAACTTGGATATGAGATAGTTACAGTGGAGGATGGTAGAATAACCTTTAGAGGGGATGAGTCTGCCATTGCCCGCTCTAATATATTTATAAGAACCGCAGAGCGTATCTTGCTTAAAATGGGAAGCTTTAGGGCTTCAGATTTTGATGAGTTATTTGAGGGAACGAAGGCGATTCCTTGGGAGGAGTATCTTCCAAGGGACGCCAAGTTCTGGGTTACCAAGGCAACCTCAACGAAAAGTGCATTGTTTTCGGGAAGTGCCATTCAGTCTATCGTCAAGAAGGCAATTGTGGAGAAGCTCAAGGAGACATATAGGGTGAATCACTTTGATGAGGATGGGGACGAGTACCCTATAAGAGTTTTTATTCACAAGGATATGGTTTCAATAGGCTTGGATACAACGGGAGTATCTCTTCACAAAAGAGGTTATAGACAGCTTGTGGGAAAGGCACCAATTTCCGAGACTCTGGCAGCAGCTCTTCTTATGTTGACACCATGGAATAAGGACAGGGTTCTTGTCGATCCTTTCTGTGGAAGCGGTACATTTCCTATTGAGGCGGCTATGATAGGTGCCAATATTGCACCGGGAATGAACAGAGAATTTACAGCAGCAGACTGGGGAAAGATTGCCTCGAAAAAAGTGTGGTACAACGCATACGACGAGGCTCATGACATGATTAGACATGATGTAGAGATGAATATTCAGGGCTATGACCTTGATTCTGATATAGTAAAATGTGCCATGGCAAATGCCAGGGAGGCAGGTGTGGACAAGTATATACATTTTCAGGCCAGGGATGTAAAGGACCTGAAGAATCCGAAGCACTATGGTTTTATAATAACCAATCCTCCTTATGGTGAGCGTCTGGAGGAGAAGGAAGCGCTTCCTGCCCTGTATAAGACAATTGGCGAGAGCTTTGCGGGACTTGGAGACTGGTCCATGTACCTGATTACCTCCTATGAGGACGCGGAGAAATACATTGGCCGTAAGGCGGACAAGAACCGCAAGATTTACAATGGTATGATTAAGTCATACTTCTATCAGTTTATGGGACCAAAACCCCCGAGGAAGGAGCCAACATGAACGAAGTGAATGTTCTAGGATGCTCCGACCGATATGGCAGGTGGGTCTGCAGAGCAGACACGCGTGCCGATACCTATAATTGAGGAAGGAGCCAACATGAACGAAGTGAATGTTCTAGGATGCTCCGACCGATATG
>JBJENB010000242.1:0-3577 GCA_051879975.1 Wujia sp. | reverse complement strand
CTGCAGAGCAGACACGCGTGCCGATACCTATAATTGAGGAAGGAGCCAACATGAAGAAGCTAAGTGGCGTTATAGCATGTATTATCGTGCTAACCACAATTGCATATATGATTAACAGAAAGCCGGTTATCACAGTTGATAAGGCAGAGGATTTTCAGGTTAATTCGGATATATTCAGGGAGAATATGGTTAGCAGAATGAACAGTGATGAAACCATAATTTCGCTGGGTGGTTACGATGCCAGGGAATATGGCTTTGACTTTTATGTAAGTGATGAGTTCAATCTCATGGTCGAGGCTGATTTTCTCAAAAGTCTGTTGTCATGCTCTGTTATGGAATACAATGACGGAACAATTATAATCATGAAAGGCGAAAATATCATTGAGCTGAAAATTGGCTCGAATGAGGCAGTAATCAATGAGAGAGGAACGCTCTACATGAAGTCCATGGTGGTCAGAGACCAGGAGACAGGTAAGGTATTTGTTCCATTTGACGCCATTGCGGAATATGTCAGCTATAAGCTGGTTTACGATTGTGTAAATGGTGTTATTGCCATGAGCAAGCTTCCGGATGAACAGCTTCTGCCGGTTGCTTATGATATGAGAGATTATGGAAGAGTTACTCCGGTGAGAGATCAGGGAAGATACGGAACCTGCTGGGCGTTTGCGTCTCTGGGGGCATTGGAGACAACCTTGCTTCCGGGGGAGAGTATTATTTTCTCAACAGACCATATGACCAAATGTAACAGCTATAATCTGGACATAAACAGGGGAGGAGAGCATACCATGAGTATTGCTTATCTTGCTGCATGGCAGGGCCCGGTATATGAGAAGGATGACCCATACGGAGACAATGAAACCAATCCGGACTTAAAAGCGGTAAAGCATTTGGAGGAGGCATTGGTTATAAATGAGAGAGATTTTGAAATTTTAAAAAGTGCCATATTCAGATATGGTGCAATAGAAACCTCGCTGTATTCTCAGATGGAATATGTGGATAGTGTATCAGCATACTATTCCGAAAGGTATTCCTCTTATTACTATGATGGAGAGGAGACACCTAACCATGATGTGGTAGTTGTGGGTTGGGATGATGATTACCCAAAGGAGAATTTTACCCATGAGCCGGAGGGTGATGGTGCATTCATCTGTAAGAATAGCTGGGGCGAGGAATTTGGAGATGATGGATTTTTCTACGTTTCCTATTATGATACCAATATTTGTAACAAATCTGTTGTATACACCCGCGTAGGAGATGCGGATAATTATGACAAGATATATCAGTCAGATTTACTTGGCTGGGTTGGATTGATGGGCTTTGGTAAGGAGGAGGCATATTTTGCAAATGTTTATCAGGCCGGAGAGAATGAGGAGCTTTCTGCTGTTTCCTTTTACGCCACAGATAAGGATACCGAGTTTGAGGTATATCTGGTAAGAAATTTCCAGGATGTCAAGGATTTGGATAACAGGGAATTTATAGTGTCCGGAAATATGAAATATGCAGGCTATTACACCGTTGATTTTCCGGAGGCTATGCCTCTTGAGGATAACAGCAAATATGCTGTGATCGTTAAGATAAAGACGCCGGGGGCGATTCATCCGATTGCTATTGAGTATAATGTGGACGAGAGAACAGAGAATTTTGATATAACTGATGGCGAGGGATATATCAGCCTATACGGCGAAATCTGGCACAGTGCAGAGCAAACACAGAACTGTAATGTGTGCCTTAAAGCATTTACAAATTATATGGATTAAGGTGCAGCTGTTCCGACGACATGGCAGGATTTATGAAATAAATCGTGCCGATACATATTATACAAGGAGAAATGATTAATGAAAAAATTGATTTTTGCTACAGGAAACGAGAATAAGATGAAGGAAATTCGCATGATACTGGCTGATTGTGGATATGAGATTCTGTCCATGAAGGAAGCAGGAATAGAGGCTGACATAGTTGAGGACGGAACCACATTTGAGGAAAATGCTATTATCAAGGCAACTGCTATTGTTAAGCTGGTTGAAGGAGATTGTGTGGTTCTCGCAGATGACAGCGGTCTTGAAATAGACTATCTGAACAAGGAGCCGGGAATATATTCAGCAAGATATATGGGAGAGGACACATCATATCATATAAAGAACAATAACCTTATCGAGAGACTTGAGGGAGTTCCGGATGAGAAGAGAACTGCGAGATTTGTATGTGCAATTGCAGCAGCATTTTCCGATGGAAGAGTATATACAAGAAGGGGAACAATTGAGGGACGAATCGGTTATGAGGAAGCCGGTGAGAATGGCTTTGGTTACGACCCGATTTTCTATGTGCCTGAATTTGGTAAGACCACGGCGCAGCTTAGCCCTGAGGAGAAGAATAAGGTAAGCCACAGAGGCAAGGCGCTAGAGATGATTAAGGAAGTATTGTAGATTTCATAATGATGTAGGTGCAGGCTGGCAGGTGATAATGCATCTGTGGTTGTTAAGGAAGTATTGAGATTTCAAAATTGATAAAGATGCAGGCTGGCAGGTGGTAATGAACCTGTGGTTGAGAATGATGTAGAATTGAGGAATTGACATGAGGCGAATTTTGGTAATGAGTGATTCTCATGGTAATAATTATAATGTACAAAAGGCTGTGAAGAAGGCAGGAAAGATTGACCTTGCCTTTCATCTCGGCGATGTGGGAACGGAGTATCTGAATATTGAGAGGGCAACCCACGTGCCGACATATATTGTTCGGGGAAATAATGATTATTCTCCGGAGCTAAGGGAAATGATTATTACCTATATAGGTACTCACAAGGTGCTGTGCGTACACGGTCACAGGCATGGAGTATATTATGGATTGGACTCACTAAGATATCTTGCATTGCAAAATGAGTGTGAGATAGTTATGTTTGGACATACCCATGTGCCGGTTCTGGACGAGGGAGATGTTACATTTATCAATCCGGGAAGTCTCACGTATCCGAGACAGGTTGGACACAAGAAAACATTTTTGATTATTGAGGTTGATGATGAGGACAAGCTAAGCTACAGGTTCGATAGTATAGATGAGGAATAGGAGATTGTGGTGAGAAAAGGCGATATTTACGAAGGGATAATAACTGAATACGATTTTCCAAACAAAGGAAGTCTTATGATAGAGGATAGGAAGGTCACAATCAAGGGCGCACTGAAGGGTCAAAAGGTGCGCTTTATGATTACCAAGAAGAAAAGCGGACTGGCTGAGGGGCGTGTGCTGGAGGTGCTGGAACGCTCTGTCTGTGAGGATGAGGTACCAAGCTGTAAATATTTTGGCTTGTGTGGTGGCTGTGCCTATAGCACCATGTCATATAAGGAGCAGCTTAAGCTGAAGGAGGGCATGGTGAAAAAGCTTCTGGATAAGGCAATTCCGGAGGATTATCTGTGGGAGGGGATTGTACCTTCTCCTGTAGTTGAAGGATATCGCAACAAGATGGAGTTTACATTTGGCGATGAGTATAAGGGCGGTCCCCTTGCACTGGGGCTTCACAGAAAGGGCAATTTCTATGATATTCTCAATGTAAGCGGCTGTGAGATAATCGGTTCCGCATGGAGCA
>JBJENB010000241.1:0-15405 GCA_051879975.1 Wujia sp. | reverse complement strand
GTTTATATTCCGCAGCGTCCATATTTCCGCGAAGAATACAGGCGGCATCCCAGAAGTACTTTGGAAAGGATATAGACAAGCTTACAATTTCTGAATGTGCAGCTTTGGCGGGTATTACGCAGAATCCAACCAAGTACGACCCTGTGGCATTTCCTGAGTTAAGTGCAGAGAGAAGAATGCTGGTGCTTGATAAGATGCTGGAGCTTGACTATATTTCCAAGGAGGAATATCAGGTCGCAAAGGATGATAATGTATACGACAGGATTGCTGAACAGGCCCTTATTCAGAAGGAACAGGCCTCTGCTTATTCATATTATGAGGATCAGATCATAGATAATCTTGTCAATGATTTCAGAACAATATATGGTTGTACCAAGGCTGAGGCGGAAAATCTGATTTATACCGGTGGATATTCAGTTTATTCTGTTCAGGATATGGATATTCAGAAGATATGTGATTCCGTTATAAATGATGACAGCTATGTATCAAGCGAAAAGGTTAATTTGGAGTACCAGCTAACCATTACAACACCTAATGATGAGGTCAAGAATTATTCCTTAAATAATCTTTTATCATATTATAGGGAAAAAACCGGTAATTCCAGTTATGGAAGTATATATGCAAATGAAACTGATGCCAGAGCGGCAGCTGATGAGTATAAGGAGTATGTACTGACGGAAACAGGTGGTACGGTGGTTGCAGAAACCTATAGAACTACACCTCAGCCACAGTTTTCATTTACCATAATGGACCAGAAGACGGGATATGTGAAGGCTATTGTAGGCGGAAAGGGAGAGAAGACCGTAGACAGAGGTCTCAATCGAGCTACCAATTCTCCGAGACAGCCGGGTTCTACATTTAAGATTTTGGCAGCGTACTTACCAATCATAGATCTTGATATGGGTGGACTTGCCTATACCTATAAAGATGAACCTTACGAATATCTTAATGGTACGCCGGTTACTAACTGGTGGGGAAGCTCCTACAAGGGCTACAGCTCCTTCAGAGAAGGAATATCGCAGTCGATGAACGTATTGGCTGTTAAGGCAATAACGGAGGTTACTCCTGAAGCAGCTTACCAATATTTAATTGATATTGGACTTACAACACTTACAGATGGTTCTAAACCGGAGGATGTTTTGGCGGATGGAACCATAATGACCGACATCACACAGTCAGCTGCCTTGGGAGGATTGACGTATGGTGTAACCACCTACGAGATGTGTGCCGCATATGCAGCCATAGCAAATGGTGGTGTGTATACGAAACCGGTTGTGTATTCAAAGGTTATTGACCATGATGGAAATGTTGTCATCGATAATACCATTCCTGAGACGAAGGTAGTTATGAAGCCGACAACGGCATGGCAGCTTGTAGATGCCATGAGAACGGTTGTTAATTCAGGTACTGGTACACCGGCTAAGATGAAATATCCTGTTGATGAGGCAGGAAAGACAGGTACAACCTCAAGCTCATACGATTTATGGTTCTGTGGTATGACACCATATTATACTGCGGCTATCTGGATGGGTTATGATTATAATACAAGAATTACAGGTAATCAGAGTATCCACAAGACTATGTGGAGAGATATTATGGACCAGATAGCTGAGTTGGAGGAACAGAACACCTCAGAGGTAATCATGGCCAAGCCTGATGGACTTCAGGTGGTTACATTATGTCAGATTACCAACAAGCTTCCTACAGAGGGATGTCCTACCTGTACAGATTACTGTGCAAAGACAGCTATTCCTACGGAAACCTGCGGAGGACATGAAAGCATAGAATACTGTATGGATTCTCATAAGGTTGCAACAGAGAATTGTCCGAATAAGCAGACCTTTGTGATTGTCATTGAGGTTGATGAGGAAACAGGAGAGGAAACCAAAACCTTTGTAGACGCACCGGAGGATTTTGAATATACTGAGGAAATATGTGATCTCCATCCTGCCGGACCTCAGAGCATGGTTGTAACCAGTGCCGGAGAAGGAGGAACGATTTCACCTTCTGTGGAATGTGAGGATGGCGCAACAGTAACCGTTTATATCACACCATATGAAGGCTACAGTATAGAAAATGTAATTGTAAACGGTACAAGCGTTGGTGCTGTCACAAGCTATACATTCTATGATGTACAGGGAGAACAGACTATTTCTGTAACCTTTAAGAAAAACAATGGTGGTCCTGAGGTTCCGCCGGTTACTTCACAGACAACCACGGAAACACCAACGACTACAGAAGCACCGCCGTCTACGGAGGCACCGACGCCGGAGCCACCGCCGGATGAAACTGGATAGTGGATTAATACTGTGAAATAAATTGCATTGTAAATTAAATTGTATCAAATAAATTAAACAGTATCAAAGAAATATAGGGAGTCTGACTAAGCAAATGACTTAGACAGGCTCCCTTTTGTATGCCTATAGCATACAAATCTATATAAAAAGTAGCTACTTATTAGCTTAATTTTTTGGCATCTTAGGAGAGAATACAAGAGAAGCAAGGTAGGAAAAAATAAGTGCTGCTGAGGTTCCTACCGCCGCCATTTTAAATCCTCCTCTAAATAACCCGATGAATCCGTCGCTGTCGACAGCTTCCTTGATTCCCTTCCACAGATTGTATCCAAAGCCTGTCAGTGGAACGGAAGCCCCTGCACCGGCAAATTCAAGAAAAGGCTTATATAATCCTATCGCACCAAGTATGGCGCCGGTACAGACAAGAATTACCATGACTCTGCCGGGCATAAGCTTCGTGTTATCCATAAGGATTTGGGATAATATACAAATTCCGCCACCTATTGTAAATGCCTTTACATAATCTAATATTTCCATAAGTGCCTCCTTTATTTCTTTTCAATTACGAGAGCATGAGCTGTACCGGGAATGGATAAACCTTCGTTGTAGCTTACAGTTGAAAGAAGGGCACCGGTAGGTACAAATAAAACGCGTCTCCATTTACCATCATCAATATTGTGAAGGATATATCCGGCAAGTGTAACAGCTGAGCAACCGCAGCCACTACCTCCGCTGTGGGTATCCTGTAAGGAATTGTCATATATTTCGATACCACAATCCATATGGTTTTTCTCAATATCATAACCATTGTCCTTAAGAAGCTTAATCAATATTTCACTGCCGACCTTACCTAAATCACCGGTTATAATTTTATCAAAGCTGTTTGGTTTTTCTCCTAAATCCTCTAAGCACTGGTATATTACATCAGCAGCGGCGGGTGCCATACATGCCCCCATATTCATGCTGTCCTTAACTCCATAGTCAACAATTTTACCTGTTGTTACAGAGGTGATGTGAGGATATTGATTCATGGGTTGTTCATTGCTGGTTGATGATACAACAAAAGCACCACTTCCGGTTACTGTCCAGGTTGCACTAAGGGGTCTTTGATTCCCATATTCCAGAGGAAATCGGAATTGTTTCTCAGAACCACCGAAGTGACTGCTGGTAACTGCTATGACATTATCCGCGTATCCTGCCGCAACGGTCATTGCAGCCAAAGATAAGGATTCGCCGCAGGTTGAACATGCACCATATAAACCGAACACGGGAATATTGAAGCCCTTTAAGCCAAAGGTTGTACCGATTAGCTGACCCAGAAGATCACCACCAAAGATATATCGGATATCCTCTTTGGCAAGTGCAGATTTCGAGATTGCACAGCTTACGGCCCGTCTAACCATTTCAGACTCTCCCTGTTCCCAGGAGTCCATACCGAAGGTAGGATCTGTCTCTATCTGATCAAAGTAGGAGGAGAGAGGACCCTGCCCCTCCATGTCTCCGACTACAGAGGCTCTGCTAAGGATGACAGGAGGATTGTCAAATACAATAGTTTGTTTTCCTTTTGATTGATTGTTCATTTTATTCTCCTTCCTATAGATGCTTTACATAATGCCGATTACTTTTAAAATGTAATAAATAAGCCCAAGAATAAAGCTGGTAAATATTCCAAATAATATTACGGGACCGGCAATCGTAAATACCTTGACACCTTTACCAAATACCTCACCCTCCTTCTGGTATTCTATAGTAGGTGCTGCAACACTATTGGCAAATCCGGTTATGGGAACCAGAGCACCGGCTCCACCATATTTTGCTATTTTCTTATATAGGTTAAAGCCTGTTAATAAAACACTGATTAACACAAGAATAAGGGAAGCATAGCTTGACGCATCATCCTTTGATAAACCAAAGCTGTTTATTGCTATATCCGATATGGCTTGTCCTATAACACAGATTAAGCCACCTACCCAAAAGGCATGAAGGCAATTGGTTATACAGTTGTGTTTTGGTGTTACTGCCTCAACATATTTGTTGTAGGCTTCGTCATTCTGAACTACTTTCATGTTCGTTCTCCTTTCTGCTCCCTTCTAGGAGCTTTGAAATAAGAATAGCTGTATAATACTTCCTACAGCTTTTCCTAAACCTGCACAAACCAGAACATATGGCAGAAGGTCTCGTATACTATATCTTCTGGATATGATTGGAAATATATTGAGAGTCTCTGCAAGAGCACCTACAAGGCAGCCTATAAACAATCCACCAAAAAGATTGAAAATCCCAAAACCTATCTGACCAAAGGGAAGCTTTAGTTCAAGCAGATAAAATAGGTTTCCCAGTGTAACACCGGCTATAATTATATTTTCTAAGGTAGTTGTATATTTGGCTGTTTTGTATTTCTCCGCAAGCTTCTGAAATACCCCTAACAGGGTTATAAAGGATACAAAGCCAGCTGCAATTGATCCCCCGGCAATCATGCAAAAGGCGTTGTATAATATATTTCTAATCAACATCTATGCTCTTGTTGTGTCTGCTGCTGTTGGTCACTATGCAGCTGTTAACTTCCTGCTCGTATTTTCTCAGCTGAACCTGCAGAGGAGTGGGGTCATCCTCGTGCTTTCTATTGATTCCATGATTAAAGAATATTATCATTCCACCACACAATCCAATGGAGTAGGTAATGATTCCTACAGCCAGATTCAGTGTGGAGGGATTTTGCTCGCCTGTAAACAGTGTATATAGCTGTTCCAAAAGCTGCTTTGCTGATACATCTCCGTTGTAGGACATAATACTATAGCCGGTACCAAAGAAAGCAAGAGCCATGAGAAAAAACGCCTTAAGCTTTGAGATAAAGCTTTTCTTTGGGGCATTGCTATAATAGATTACAGTTTCTGTAGCTCCGATTGTCTGTATTGAAATATCAGGAAATGAGCTGCTGATTATTTCAATGAGCTTTAGGGCTGTTATTACCGCCTGGGATTTTGATGAGTCCAAGCTTACAGGAAGCTCAAGCTTTGAAATCTGGTATTTTAATTCGGGCTCACTACAATACAGGGTAACAACATCTGTTAATTTGACTGTTCCGGATTTCACAAGAACACTATCCTGTAATGCAATGTATAGGTTTTCCTGTTTCATAATCATCATCCTTTTTTGTTTTTATTAGTATTACAATAAATTGAAAATTTATTACAAAAGCTATTTAAACAAAAGTAGATTTTGTGATATACTCTTGTATATATGTGTTCAGGGAGAAAATGATGGAATTACAGGAAGTAAGATTAAAGATAAATAAAATAGATGATGAGATAAAAAAACTTTATAATTCAAGAGTTGAATGTTCAAAGCAGGTGGCTCAGGTTAAGATGGAGCAAAATGATGAGGTGTTTAAGCCTTTGCGGGAGAAGGAAATATATGACCGTTTCTCTCAGAGTGAAGAGGACAGACAATATGCTTCGTTGGTGAAAAAAATAATACAGCTTAGCAGAAAGCTACAGTATTCTCAGTTTATTGAGAAGAAAATCATTGACTCGAATTTTTATGATTGGATATCTGATATGGGTGTATTTGACAGAGGAGGAGAACTAAGGCTTGTTCTTTTTGCAGACCCTGAAGGAGAAAAGGGACTTGATTTAAAGGATATACTTTCAATCGCTGCGGACACAGATTTGATTTTAAAAAATCTCATCACAGATGCTGAAGGCAGAGTTGAGCTAGCCTATGAAATTCCGGATGAGGAGCACATAAGAGCGGAGGCTTTCCTCCTTGCATATATGTTGTATAAGGAAACCATTAAAAAAGCATAAAAAAGTAATAATGATTTATCATAAAATATTAGGAGGACAAGGATTATGATTAACCAGCTTGTGAAAAATATTCAGGAGAAGGATGCCCCTATAGTAGTGGGACTTGATCCAATGCTCAGCTATATTCCTGACTATATTGTAAAGAAAGCATATGAGCAGTATGGCGAAACCCTTGAGGGAGCATGTGCTGCTGTTTGGGAATACAATAAGGGAATCATTGATTCAACATATGATTTAATTCCGGCAGTAAAGCCACAGATTGCAATGTATGAGCAGTTTGGTATAGAGGGACTTATTGCCTATAAAAAGACCTGCGATTATGCAAAGAGCAAGGGACTGGTTGTAATAGGAGATATCAAGAGAGGAGATATTGGTTCAACCTCTACAGCCTATGCAGTTGGACATCTTGGACATGTTCAGGTGGGAAGCAAGCGCTATGCTGCCTTTGATGAGGATTTTGTAACGGTTAATCCATATCTGGGAACAGATGGCGTTAAGCCATTTGTGGATGTATGTAAGGAGGAGAACAAGGGTATATTCGTTCTTGTGAAGACCTCTAACCCTTCTTCCGGGGAATTTCAGGATCAGCTGATTGACGGAAAACCTCTCTATGAGCTGGTGGCACAGAAGGTAGTTGAGTGGGGAAGTGAGTGCATGGGAGCTTCCTACAGCAATGTGGGCTGTGTAGTCGGTGCAACCTATCCTGAGATGGGTAAAGTACTCCGTAAGCTTATGCCTAACACATATATCCTGGTACCTGGATACGGTGCTCAGGGAGGAAAAGCAGAGGATCTGGTACATTATTTCAACAGTGACGGACTGGGCGCTATTGTCAATTCCTCAAGAGGAATCATCGCTGCATACAAGCAGGATAAATATTCTTCAAGGTTTGCTCCTGAAAATTATGCTGATGCAAGCCGTCAGGCTGTAATAGACATGATTGAGGATATAAACGGAGCAAGGAAAAAGAACTAAGGAGCATTTGTATGAGTAAGATAAAATTAGATGCAAATATCATAAGACAGGATAATATTGCAACAGGTATTTTTTCCATGGTGCTTGAGGCAAGGGAGATTGCGGCGGTGGCAAAGCCGGGACAGTTCTTAAATCTATATAGTGCCGATGGAAGCCATCTCCTGCCGAGACCGATAAGTATATGTGAGATTGACAGAAATTTGGGTACTATTCGCATAGTCTACAGGGTTGCCGGAGCAGGAACTAAGGAATTTTCAAGCCTTAGTGCAGGACATAGGATTACAATCATGGGTCCCCTTGGAAATGGCTTCACAATGGAGGGAAATAAGGCAATTCTGATAGGTGGAGGTATAGGTATACCTCCTATGCTTCAGCTGGCCAAGGAGCTTAACTGCGAGAAGTCCATAGTGTTGGGCTTCAGAGATGAGGAATTTTTATCGGATGAATTTGTTCCTTATGGAAAGGTATATAAGTCCAGCGATAACGGTGCCATAGGTGTGAAGGGCACGGTTATGGATGCCATAAGGGAATATGGAATAGAGGGAGATGTCATTTTTGCCTGTGGACCTACCCCTATGCTTAAGGCAATTGCCGCCTATGCCAAGGAGAAGGAAATTACCGCACAGATTTCCCTAGAGGAAAGGATGGCATGTGGCGTGGGAGCTTGTCTTGCATGTGTATGTCAGTCAAAGGAAATAGACGACCACTCCAAGGTACACAACAAGAGGATCTGTAAGGATGGTCCCGTATTTTATGCTGAGGAGGTGGAGCTTTCATGAATACA
Source organism: Wujia sp. (assembly GCA_051879975.1). Lineage (GTDB taxonomy): Bacteria > Bacillota > Clostridia > Lachnospirales > Lachnospiraceae > Coprococcus_C. The sequence goes on along the minus strand of JBJENB010000241.1, from coordinate 7,546 downwards.
AAGGTCAATATAGCAGGAGTTGAATTAAAGAATCCTATTACCGTAGCATCAGGAACCTTCGGTTCAGGAATGGAATATGACGAGTTTGTCAATCTGGATATATTGGGAGCAGTTACAACCAAGGGTGTAGCCAACGTTCCATGGCCGGGCAATCCTACTCCACGAATAGCTGAAACCTATGGTGGCATGATGAATGCAATAGGACTTCAGAATCCGGGCATAGATACATTTGTCAAAAGGGACATTCCGTTTTTGAAGACAAAGGATACTAAAATTATCGTAAATGTATGTGGTAAAACCGTGGATGATTATGTGGATGTGGTGAAGAGACTAGCCGAGGAGCCGGTTGATTTGCTGGAGATAAACGTTTCCTGCCCGAATGTTAAGGAGGGCGGTATCGCCTTTGGACAGGACCCTAAGGCACTTTTTGGGGTGACAGAGGCAATAAAGAAATGTGCTAAGCAGCCGATTATCATGAAGCTTAGCCCGAATGTTACTGATATCACTGAGATGGCAAGAGCAGCAGAGGCAGGTGGAGCTGATGCGGTATCCCTTATCAATACCCTTACCGGTATGAAGATAGATGTAAACAAACGTACCTTTGCAGTTGCCAATAAGACAGCAGGAGTATCGGGACCGGCTATTAAGCCTATTGCTGTCCGTATGGTCTATCAGGTGGCAAATGCAATAAAGCTTCCTATTATAGGCATGGGAGGTTGTATGTGCGCAGAGGATGCCCTTGAGTTTATCATGGCAGGAGCTACTGCAGTGGCAGTGGGTACGGCTAATTTCCATAACCCTTATGTAACAGCTGAGATTATAAAGGGTATTGAGGATTATATGGAAAGAAACAATGTAAATGATATTAATGATTTGATAGGCTGTGTTAAATAGATGAGAATTAAGAGAAACAGATATTATTTTACCGACACCTCAATAGCTCTGGATACGGTAATAGCATTTATAATGGGAGGCTTATCACTGCTTATTGAGCTGGTCGGTATTGTGGCGTCCTTCGTGACAAGAGGACATGTGCATGAAATATTCGGAACCTTATATTTGTGTGCCATTTTGATGACACTTGTCGGCATAATATTTGGAAGACTTGCATATAAGGAAGAGGAAGGCGGAGTAAGAAGTAAACGTTTGTCCGTTGCACTAAATATTTTGTCTGTGATAATACTGGTATGGATTATTGTGCTGGGAATCAGATAACGAGGATTGGGAGGTACCTATGGAATATAGGGAAGATGATTTATACGAGAGAATGGAGCTTGCCATAGGAAGAATTGACAGTATGGCAATGGATGAATTACCTTCAGAAAATCAATATATTAAGGATTACTTTGACAGACTGGCAGATTTTATCCTGTATGTATATGATGTATTTTCAACAAAGGGGCAACCTAAGGGGTTGGATACTCTTGTTAATATAAATCGCAGACTGTATGAGGATATTTTGCCTGAGCACTATGAGAATAGCTATGCTAATCCCGATTATGCTGTTAAGCGACTTGGTAAGGAATGTGGTCAGCTTCTGTGCGCCCTGTATGCAGAGATGCGGTCTATTATCGTCTATGCGTATGAGGATAGCATAGAGAAGATGGTTTCCCTGATGGAATTATTCCTTGAGGTATACGGTATGTTTCTGCTTGGCGATGATCAGGTGGAGCAGTATATACGGGAAGCAATCTACTATTACATGTATGACTATGCTGATGTGCTTGTGGCAGACAGGATAGTTGAAACAATCAGTAGCGAGGATACCTTTGCCACAGATATCATAATGAAGAGTGATTTAAATACGCCTGATTATCTGTACAGCTATGGTGAGTATATCGGTAAGAATGAATTGGAGACCTCGGCATATCTGGCGAAGCTTCCTGAGGATAAGGTTAAGGCGATGGCGGCAACCTATGTTCAGGGCTATATCAAGGGCTTTGAGGTCATGAGGATAGATTTAAAACCGAAGAAAACGGTTAACATAAGATATTCCATTGGACAGGAGCGTATGATAAGATACGCTATAGATATGTTTGAAGACAAGGGGCTTAAGCCAATTATCTTTCGTTATGCTGTGAGTCGCAATAATCGTAAGCTTAATATAAGAACCGGTTATGTGGGAACTCCTGCCAATAAACAATATGAATACGATCATCGTATGGACGAGGCTATATTCTTTGACAGGGCATACATGGAGCGAAAGCTTTCTGTAATCGCTGACACCTACGAGAAGCATAAGGAGTTGGCAGCTGAGTATGCGGGTCCTGCAGTGGTTGAGGTGTTTGGTGAGCTTCCGTTTAAGCCTGAGGTAAAAGAGAATGCAATACGATTATCCAAAAAACAACAGGATTTGAGTGTGGAGTATTCCTCAAAGTCTGCGGAGATTACCAACAGATATATTAAGAGGGATAAATACAGCTTCACGATAATAGCCTATCCGATTCCGGAAATCGGAGAAAAATTTGAGGAAATATATGATGAGATAGTAAGGGTAAATACCCTTGACAATGATAAGTACAGGGATATTCAACAGTGTATAATTGATGCATTGGATGATGCCACCTATGTACATGTCATAGGATGTAATGGCAATAAAACCGATATCAGGGTCATGCTTCATGATATCGATAGAGAAAAGGAAACTAATTTTGAAAACTGTCTGGCTGATGTAAATATTCCTCTTGGAGAGGTTTTTACTTCGCCGGTGCTTACAGGTACAAATGGCATATTAAATGTTAGCCGTGTTTATTTAAACGAGCTTAGATATACCGATTTGACCATTCGCTTTGAGGATGGAAAAATGGTCGATTATACCTGCTCCAACTTTGAGTCAGAGGAGAAAAATAAGGCATTCATCAGGGAAAACCTTATGTTCAACCATGATACTCTGCCGATAGGAGAGTTTGCAATTGGAACCAATACAACGGCCTATGTCATGGCCAATAAATATGATATACTATATAAGCTCCCAATACTGATTGTGGAGAAGATGGGACCTCATTTTGCAGTAGGGGATACCTGCTACAGCTACAGCGAGGATAACAGACTATACAATCCCGACGGACGGGAAATCGTGGCAAAGGAAAATGAATGCTCACTTCTCAGGAAAAGTGGAAGTAAGGAGGATATGGCGAAGGCATATTTTAACTGTCATACCGACATTACCATACCTTATGAGGAAATAGGTGGAATATATGCAGTAAAGCCTGACGGAACGAGGACTGCCATAATTGAAGAAGGAAGATTTGTTCTTGCGGGAACAGAGCAGTTAAATGAACCATTTGATGAGTGAGTGGTGCAGGATAAAGCATAAATAATATGAATAAAATACTTTGGAGGAAATGAAATGGGAACAAAGAAGATGTCAGCGCTTATATCTGACAATATGGCAGTGTATGAAGGGAAGGCTAATCTGAAGCTTGGAAAATTAGCATTGCTTGCAATATTTGCAGGTATGTTTATAGCAATCGGTGGTTCAAGTAGTAGTGCTGCAGTTTACGGAATATCAAACACAGGACTTGCTAAATGCCTTGCGGGAGCAATATTCCCGATTGGACTTATTCTGGTGGTACTTATTGGCGGTGAGCTATTTACCGGCGATTGTCTTATGGTGTTTGGCGTATTTGATAAAAGAATTAAGATAATGCAGGTTGTAAAGACACTTGTACTTGTATTTATCTTTAACCTCATTGGCTCACTAATTGTTGTTGTACTTGTAAATCAGTGTGGACAATTGGATTATGGCAACGGTGCTCTTGCTGCTGCTACCATTAAAACCGCTTATACCAAGATGAATATGACATTCCTTAAGGCGTTCTGTTCAGCTATCATGTGTAATATCCTTGTTTGCTTAGGTGTACTCCTTGCAGGAGTATGTCAGGATTCAGCAGGTAAAATACTTGGCATATTTTTTGCTATTTGGGCATTTGTTATCGGCGGGTATGAGCACTGTGTTGCAAATATGTATTATATTCCTGCAGGACTTCTTGCAAAGGAAACGGATCAATATTTTAATGCAGCAATAGATGCGGGAATGACGGCAGAGCAGATTAACTCTATGTCATGGCAAGGCTTTTTCGTGGATAATCTGATTCCGGTTACACTGGGTAATATTGTAGGTGGAATGATATTTATTGCGCTTCCACTATACCTGATTCATAAGAAGGATTTGAGGGAAGCTTAATCATGTCAGGTGGTTTTCGGGTAGAACATGCCTGCAAAATATTTTTTGTAAGGAGGTAGTGATATGGGCAGAAGAGTGATATGGATAGTTTTGGACAGCGTAGGTATCGGTGCGGAACCGGATGCGGATAATTTCGGTGATGTGGGTTCTGATACATTAGGTCACATTATTAAGACATTTCCTAATGTGGATTTTGTCAATATGAGACGGCTTGGCTTATACAATATAGAGGGTACCTCCTTCAGAAATGACAAAACCGGTGATGTAATCGGATGCTATGGAAAGGGGCAGGAAATGTCCAATGGTAAGGATACCACAACAGGACATCTGGAAATGATAGGTATTTATACCAAGAACCCATTTCCAACATATCCTGATGGGTTTCCACAGGAAATTATTGATGAATTTATCGAGAAAACCGGATGTGGCGGAATTTATGGAAATAAGGTGGCTTCAGGTGTTCCCATAATTGCAGAATACGGAGATGAACACATGAGGACAGGTTATCCGATTATTTATACCTCTGCGGATTCGGTGTTTCAGATAGCTGCCTCTGAGGAGAAGGTGGGACTGGATCAGCTTTACAGAATGTGTGAGATTGCAAGGGATATACTTCAGGGAGAGCACGGGGTTGGAAGAGTAATTGCGAGACCATTTGTCACAAAGGGAGACGGATACGAGCGTACCGCCAACAGAAGAGATTATTCATTGAAGCCAAGCAGACATAATATATTATGTCATTTACAGGAAGCAGGGTTGACTGTGGCTGCAGTGGGAAAGATAAGCGATATATTTAATGGCGTTGGTATCTCCACCGAGGTTCACACAAGCAGTAATTCAGATGGAATGGCAAAAACCAGAGAGTACATGAAGACTGTTGACAGCGGGCTTATATTTACGAATCTGGTTGACTTTGATATGAAATATGGTCATAGAAGGGATGCAGAGGGCTACAAAAATGCACTTTTAGAGTTTGATGAATGGTTGGGAGAAACCATGAAGGAGCTTTCTGACGAGGATATAATCATTATAGATGCTGACCATGGCTGTGACCCAACCTTTAAGGGAAGCGACCATACCAGAGAGTATGTTCCGATTTTAGTATATGGTAAGAAGCTTAAGCGTAATGTCAATTTAGGCTGTAGAAGTACATTTGCAGATATTGGAAAAACAGTGGAGGAGTATCTGCTTGGTTATTTAGTTGAGGACTCAGAGACAGTGGGAACAAGCTTTTTATCTGATATTGTTCAATAAACAGCTAAGCATAAGCCGGGAGGTGCGGGCATGAGAATGTATGATATAATCAACTGTAAGAAGTACGGCAATGAGCTTACCAGGGAACAGATTGAATTTGTGGTAGATGGATTTACCAGGGGAGATATTCCGGATTATCAGATGTCGGCTCTGCTTATGGCTATATATTGCAATGGTATGACGGCGGAGGAGACGAAGGAGCTTACACTGGCCATGACACATAGTGGAGAAACCTTGGATTTGTCTGCTATAGAGGGTGTTAAGGTAGACAAGCACAGCACAGGCGGCGTTGGAGACAAGACCACATTTATTGTGGCTCCGATTCTTGCTTCTCTTGGCGTGCCGATTGCCAAGATGAGTGGAAGAGGTCTGGGACATACTGGGGGAACCATCGATAAGCTTGAGAGCATAAAGGGCTTTGATGTGGCATTATCTAAGGAAAGATTTATAGACAGTGTCAACAAGATAAAGCTTTCTCTGGTAGGACAGACCGGAAACTTGGCACCTGCCGATAAGAAGATATATGCCCTAAGAGATGTAACAGCTACGGTTGACAGTATTCCTCTTATAGCTTCAAGTATCATGAGTAAAAAAATAGCTGCCGGAGCAGATGCAATTGTGCTGGATGTAAAATGTGGTTCCGGCGCCTTTATGAAGACAAGGGCAGATGCGGAAGCACTGGCAAAAACCATGGTAAATATTGGAAATCTGGCGGGTAAAAGGACCTATGCCGTTATCACCGACATGAATGAACCGCTTGGCTGTAAGGTAGGTAATGCCCTAGAGGTTGAGGAGGCAGTTGATGTTCTGAAGCTTAAGAGCCTTGACAGACTTGACAGGGGAATAGACAGGCTGGTTCAGGTTTCATTGGCACTGGCTTCAAATATGCTTATGGCAGCGGATGCTTCCTATGATTATGATTCTGCAAAGGAAAAATGTAAGTATGCGATAACCAGCGGAAATGCTTTCGATAAGTTAAGAGAGTTCGTGATAAATCAAGGTGGAGATGGAGCTTGTATAGATAATACAAAGCTGCTTCCACAGGCAAAATATGTGATTCCGGTTGTAATGGATAGGGCAGGTTATGTGGAAAGCTGTAACACCAGTGAGGTGGGTATGACCAGTCTCATTTTAGGTGGAGGAAGAGTTACCAAGGAAAGTGAGCTTGACCTTGCGGTTGGAATAGATATTAGAAAACACATTGGTGACTATGTAGATTCAGATGAGGTATTTGCGTATATTTATGCCAATGATGAGTCTAAGGCAGAGGAGGCTGTAAAACGCTTCAAGGGTGCATATACCTTATCTGATGAAAAACCGGTTATAAATGAAGTGGTAAGCTTTTTATGATATGGATTTGGGTGTGGAATGTTTATTATGATTGAAATAAACTATATGGAACTGTATAATATTCACTGATATTATTTGATAAAACAATAAATAAAAAAGGATGGATAAAAATGAAAGTAGCAATAATTATGGGTTCAACAAGTGATTTGCCTAAGATGGAGCCGGCAGTGGATATCCTTAAGGATTATGGTGTGGAGGTATCAGTCAGATGCCTTTCGGCACATAGGGCACATGCAGGTTTGTCAGCATTTATTGAAGAGACAAATTCTGACGGTACAGAGGTTATTATTACGGCAGCAGGGATGGCTGCAGCACTTCCGGGTGTAGTTGCATCTCAGACAGTGCTTCCTGTAATTGGAGTACCCCTCTCCGGCTCAGTGCTCGACGGAATGGATGCATTGATGTCAATAGTACAGATGCCTTCAGGAATCCCGGTGGCAACAGTTGCCATAAACGGTGGAAAGAATGCGGCTTACCTGGCACTTTCTATCATGTCAATTAAGCATGAGGAGATAAGGAAAAAGCTTCTTGCATACAGAAGGCGTATGGAGGAGGATGCCATGAAGGCAAATGCTGAAGTTATAGCAAAGTTTCAATAAAAATCATTGATATAAAAAATATATTAATGTATAATTATTATATATTTTAGCTACATATGGCTATTTTAAGGGAGGTAAAACAACAATATGGGTATTATTAGTAGATTTAAGGACATTATGGCTGCGAATATCAACGCTCTTTTAGATAAGGCAGAGG
>JBJENB010000240.1:0-3768 GCA_051879975.1 Wujia sp. | reverse complement strand
CTGACGTAAATAATCGACGTTCTGACATATCAATTTCCTCCTTCTAATTACACTTTAAAAGGACTTATGAGCATTCTCACAAATCCTTTTGATAAATACCTTGCAGCTATGAACATCCTTGTTCGGTAAAATCTTATTTTAATAGTGTGTCCGACATACTCTATATCGTCATCTTTGGTTATTTACATTATAAAGCATTTCCCTGATAAGAAAAATATCGTATAGACAGTCCTCAAGACTATCTATACGATAGATACTACCATATTTTGTGTTTTTCATCAATACAAATATAAAAATACCACAAAATATTTATATTTGACATTTTATGACATGGAATCAAACACTGGGCTACTGCTTTTTTGACATTGTGTATCCACAGCCCTCTGCAGAGCATAAAAGCTTATTACCCTTTTCAACCATATAGCTTCCGCATTTTGGGCATTTCTCCTCTGAAGGCTTCGCCCATGACATAAAGTCACATTCAGGTGACGCTATACATCCATAATACTTTCTACCCTTCTTGGTTTTTCTCAGAACAATATCCTCACCACATTTTGGACATTTTACACCTATTCTCTCATAATGTGGCTTGGTATTACGACACTCCGGGAATCCAGGACAAGCCAGGAATTTGCCATGGGGACCATATTTTATGACCATCATTCGTCCGCACAAATCACATTGGACATCCGACTGTTCATCCTCAATTTTAACCGATTCAAGCTTTTCATGTGCCTCTGCCACAGATTCCGCCAAATCAGGATAAAAGTTTCTTATTACAACCTTCCAATTAATTTCTCCCTCTTCTATTTTGTCCAAGAGAGATTCAATATTGGCCGTAAAATTTGTATCGACAATTGCAGGGAATGCAGTCATCATTATGTTATTTACCGCCTCTCCAAGCTCGGTAACAAATAAATTTTTGTTTTCCTTGACAATATATCGTCTGTTGAGAATTGTGGTTATGGTAGGTGCATAGGTAGATGGTCTTCCTATACCCAGCTCCTCCATGGTTTTGACAAGTAGTGCTTCGGTGTAATGTGCAGGCGGCTGTGTGAAATGTTGTTTTTCTTCCAGCTTGCTATTCTTCAACTTCAATCCTTTCTCAAATGCACCAAGCTTACGATTCTCCTGTTTTTCATCATCAGGATTATATACAGCCATAAATCCCTCAAAGGTAACCTTTACATCCGAAGCCTTAAAGCTATGTCCTGCTGCCGTGGCAGTTACAGTCTTAATCTCGCTGACAGAATTACTCATTCTACTGGCTAAAAACCTGTTATAAATCAGCTGATACAATCTGAACTGGTCTCTTGTAAGCTGATCCTTTACAATAACAGGGCTTAACTCAACATAGGTAGGTCTTATGGCCTCATGCGCATCCTGAATCTTCTTACCTGTGGAATTTTTTATCTGATTACCAACATATCTGTCACCATAATTTTCTGCAATATACTCCTTAGCGTTCCTGTCCGCCTCATCCGAAACTCTTATTGAATCTGTTCTCAGATAAGTTATCAGACCTACTGTGCCATGTCCCTTGATATCTACTCCCTCGTAAAGCTGCTGGGCTATCCTCATAGTCTTTGCAGTTGCAAAATTGAGCTTTTTGCCGGCTTCCTGCTGCAGAGTACTCGTAATAAACGGAACAGGAGCCTTTTTCATTTTCTCAGTAATCTTTATATCTGAAACCTCAAAGCTCTTATCCTTAATGTCTGCAGTTACCTTATTGAGTTCTTCCTTAGATATTCTGTCCTTGCTATAGCTAAATCTTACAGGCTTTAAGGTACTTCCCTGTTCCAAAAAAGCATCAAGACTCCAGTACTCCTCCGGTACAAATTCACTAATTTCATTTTCCCTGTCACATATCAGCTTTAATGCTACAGACTGTACACGGCCTGCACTAAGACCTCTCTTAATTTTATCCCACAAAACGGGACTTATTGTATATCCGACCATTCTATCCAAAACACGTCTAGCCTGTTGGGCATCAACAAGATTCATATCAATCTCTCGTGCTTCCTTTATAGATGATTTAACAGCATTTTTGGTTATCTCATTAAAGGTAATTCTCTTGTAATTTTTATTCTCAAGCTTCAATGCTATTGTAAGATGATAAGAAATCGCTTCTCCTTCACGGTCAGGGTCAGTAGCAAGATAAATTTTATCGGCCTTCTTAACCGCCTTGCGGAGCTCCGCCAATAAATCTCCTTTGCCTCTTATGGTAATATATTTTGGTTCGTAGTCATTATCTATATCGATACCCATTTGGCTCTTAGGCAAATCCCGGACATGACCATTGGAAGCAATGACCTCGTAATTTGCCCCTAAAAATTTTTTAATTGTCTTTGCCTTTGCAGGCGACTCAACAATAACAAGATTTTTTGCCATTTATTGTTCCTCTTTTTCCTTATACTTCTTACAATACTTCTTTCCTACAAACAAATGATGTAATAACCCTTCAACGTCTGCTTAATTATTTTTTTCTCCTCTAACGTATATAACACGCTGATTGTCTTAGAAATATTAAGTTTTGTCTGACTGATGATGTCATCTATATACATAGGCTCTAAACTCAGACAACTATACACCAATTTTTCTGCAGGTGCAAGAAGATTTTTGATATCATCCTTGGCAGTCTCGTTTATTTCCCCCAAAAAATCTAATTGAAGCTGTACTCCCTCTGTATTGTTTAAATTACGGGGGCCCAGCATATCCCTTATTATATCTTCATATTCCGTAACGCAAATTGCCCCCTGTTTAATCAGATTATTGGTTCCCTCGCAATTTTTATCCCTTATTCTTCCCGGTACTGCATAAACCTGTTTTCCCTGTTCAAGAGCAAAATCTGTGGTAATCAGAGAACCACTTTTAATTGCAGCCTCTACAACCAAAACGCCATCAGATAATCCGCTGATAATTCTATTTCTCATGGGAAAATTTTCAGGCATAGGGGGTACATCCATTCCGTATTCAGAAATGATTGCTCCCTCTTCCTCCATAACCTGAAAAAGCTCTATATTCTCCCTTGGATATATCACATTTATTCCACAGCCCAGCACTCCTACTGTATACCCACCGGCTTCTAGCGCTCCCCTATGGGCACAGCTATCAATCCCCCGTGCAAGACCACTTACTATATTGATTCCGCTTGCAGCAAGCTTTCCTGATATAGCTTTTGCTATTTCCTTCCCGTAAACATCTGCCCTTCTTGAACCAACCACTGCAATACTACTATTATATATGTTGATGCTATTATTCAAATGTCCTTTAATATATAAAATACTTGGAGGGTTATAAATATTCTTTAATTTTGATGGATAATCATCATCACAGATACAAATATACGATATATTATTATTTCTCATTCGTTCCAATTCATACCTGCATCTTTCAATATTCCTGCAACTGACAAGGTAATCAAGCTGTTTATCTGTAAGAATACCCTGCATTTTTTCTTCATTTGCATGATATACTTCTTCCTCACAGGCGTATAAATCCAACAGCCTGTTTTTAGCTGCTGTGCTTAAGCCAATCATACTATAAAACCAGTATTTATATATTTCACATATTTCATCCATCATATCGACTCCCCTTTACCACTTCCGTTATTTCTGAAGAAAATTGCTTCCTGAAGGTGAGTTGAGCTTATATTGCTCTTATGATTCAAATCCGCTATCGTTCTTGCCAGCTTAAGAATTCTATGAGTCCCTCTGGCTGACAAATTTAAATGTTCAAAAGCATTTTTTAGCATTTCCTCTTCCCTAT
>JBJENB010000239.1:0-15531 GCA_051879975.1 Wujia sp. | reverse complement strand
AGATTTTATTTATTAGAGATAAAAAAACTATACGAGGAGGTATGGTATTATGGACATAATGAAAAAAAATGACGTTTCATTCAAGGACATATTGGGCATTGTACAGGCAGTATCTCAGGTATATCCGATGATTGTACTTGCAAATCTGACCAAAAATACATACACATTGTTGCGTAATGAAGGATTACTCTATAATAAGGTTATGGACTCAGGATGCTATGATGATCTGATTGACGATAATGTTAAAAACATACATAAAAACTATCAGAAGCTATTTCTGGAATGCTTTTCAAGGGAATACCTGATTAAAACCTTCAAGGATGGAAAAACTGAAGTTTATGCTGAACTCTATCAGAAAAATGAACAGGGAAATTACCATTGGGTTTCAATTCAGGTAGTACGAATTTATAACAAGGATGGGGATATTTGTCATATATGTTTAAATCGTGGTCTTGATGGCATTGTGGATGAAAAACATACAAATCGAAGGTAAAGCTTTCAGAAGCCTTGAAAACTGAAGAATACTTATAAAAGAATTAGATAAAGAAACTAGCAAAGACACCAATTAAGGTGTCTTTTGTATTACTACCCTTCTAACTGTCCTATACTGTGTTTTCTCATTTTTATTGGAAACGTTTTCAGAAAACTTGTTTTTTTATAATAATTAGTAGATTAAATATGGTAAAAAAATAAAGAAAAATACAGCTTATTTTTTACAATTTGAAAACGATTTCTTATATTTGCTTTGAAATTCATAATTCTTGAAACTATAATCCATATCGATTAGGTTTTTGCGCTTGACACAATATGACCCTCGTTTTATAATCTGGTATCATGATTGAACGGTAGGAATAAAGGAGGTGGGTGAGGATACATGTCAATAAAAAAAATAGCGGAAATGACAGGGGTTTCGCCTGCTACAGTTTCCAGAGTGCTTAACAAACCAGGGTATAAATGTTCTACATCTGGCCTTAGAGAGAAAATATGGAAGGCGGCTATGGAAATAAATTATGTTCCGAATGAAGCTGCCAGAAATCTAAAAAAGGGAGGCAACATCAATAAGAATTATTATATAGCCGTGCTGGTGACCAGAACAGATTCGTTACATGCAGATCCTTTTTTTGCGGAGCTATTAAGAATTATAGAAATTGAAATCCATAATCATATGTGTATACTCTCGAGTGTTCAGTATAAATCTATATTTTCAGATGACAGAGCATGTAAAACTGCAAAACTTGATGTAGCACTTGATGAGTTAGATGAAGCCTTTGAAACTAAACCTGATGGAATCATTATAATAGGAAAGTGTAATAAAGAAGCTGTTAAGAGATTAAAGAAAAAGTATAAAAACGTTGTTTCAGTTAATAGAAATTCTACAAATTATGAAGTTGATGAGGTGCTATGCGACGGAAAAAAGGTTGCAATGAGTGCCGTTGAATATCTTGTTTCTCTTGGACATGTTAATATAGGTTATGCTGGAGGCTGTAGGAATGAAGCAAGATTTGTTGGCTTTCAGGATGCCCTTAAGAAAAATGATATTGATTTAGTTCCGGAATATGTTTATGACATTAAGCAGACAGAAGCAGCTGGATATGAATTGATGCAGAGATTGTTGAAGTCAGATGATTGTCCAACTGGTATTTACTGTTCAAATGATATTATTGCTATTGGAATGTTGAAATGTCTTGCCGGATTTAAGAAAAAATATTATCAGCCTTCGATTATATCCAGTGATGATATAGAGGAGGCTCAGTATTCAAATCCAATGCTCACAACCGTTGCTCTTCCTAAGAATGAAATGGGAAAGTTTGCTGTATATCTCCTTGTTGATAGAATACAAGGAGGTCATAGTGGTATTGTAAGAACTGAGCTTGATAGCAAGCTGGTGATAAGAAGCAGTTGCTCTTCGGCGGAAGAGAGTGGTTGGTATGATTATTGTATTTAAAATGCTCATAGTGAAAATATCTTAAATAAGAAAAGGGGGTATATCAAAAAGATATGCCCCCTAAAATCATATAATAAGCAGCTGTCACAAAGAAGAAAATATGATATAATGAGCATTGCGACGGCTATGCTTGCATGAGCCGGCATAATGCGAGTGTCCACATGGAGCCGCTAGGCGACATGATATAATGAGCATTGCGACGGCTATGCTTGCATGAGCCGGCATAATGCGAGTGCCCACATGGAGCCGCTAGGCGACATGATATAATATGAAGCGCGCTGATGCGCGCGTAGGTCATCAAACTACGTTTGGTGACAAGAAATAATATGGATGGGTTTAATGTTTACGCCACTAGTGTAGTAAATGGCAGTATGGGAGGAAAATGTGATATGCAAAAATACGATGTAACAGCATTAGGGGAGCTATTGGTTGATTTTACTTATAACGGAGTTTCTGAACAGGGCAATTCACTGTTGGAGGCAAATCCAGGAGGGGCACCATGCAATGTCCTTGCAATGCTTAATAAATGTGGCAGGAAGACTAATTTTATTGGAAAGGTGGGTAAGGATCAGTTCGGATATTTGTTAAGAGATACACTGGTAGATTTACATATAGGTACTGAAGGTCTTCTATTTGATGATACAGTTAATACAACACTTGCCTTTGTTAAGAATTTTGAAAATGGTGACAGGGATTTTGCTTTTTATCGAAATCCAGGTGCTGATATGATGCTCAGTGTGGATGATGTAGATGAGCAACAGATTAAGAATAGCCGGATTTTTCATTTTGGAACGATTTCCATGACACATGATAAGGTGTGTGCGGCTACGGAAAAGGCTGTTAATATAGCAAAGGAGAACGGGCTTATTATATCCTTTGACCCAAATTTAAGAATTCCTTTATGGAAGGATTTAAACAGGGCAAAGGAGAGAATGGAGTATGGATTAAGCAAGTGCGATGTGTGTAAGATTTCCGAGGAGGAGGTTGAATTCCTTACAGGAGAGACAGATATAAAGAAGGGCGCCGGAATACTCAGAGAGCGTTTTCCGGTAAAAGTATTTAATGTTACAGCAGGTGCTGAAGGAAGTTATTCATTTTATAAAGACATGGTAGTTTATAAACCAAGCTTTAAGCTTGGAGGTACCATTGAAACAACCGGTGCAGGGGATACTTTTTGTGGAAGTGTATTAAATGGTTTATTGGATAGAGATATTGATTCACTTACAGAGAAGGATTTAGAAGATATTCTTACCTTTGCCAATGCAGCCGCATATCTGGTTACAACAAGGAAGGGTGCGATACGTTCCATGCCGGAGCCGGAAGAGGTCTATAAAATAATTAATTCCATTCAATAGGAATTTGGATTGAAACGGTGTACAACATAAATGATACTAAGTACTGGTAATATGGGGGAGTAAGCATGATAACGATAAAAGAAATCGCATCTATTTTGGGAATCAGTGCTACGACAGTGTCCAATGTAGTCAATGGGCATACTGAAAAAATGTCGGATGTAACAAGACGCAAGGTTGAGGCTGCTTTGTCGGAGTATGGATTTCATAAGGTACATCGCGAGGAAGACCATAGTAAGGCCTTAAAGTTAATTTCCGTTGATTTCTATCTTCGGCATAAGGAAAAAATATTTTCCGACCCCTTTTGCTCGGAGTTGTTGGATGTAATATGTGTGAAATTACAGGAATATGGGAGATATCCGGTATGTGGAACACCGAAAACACCGGAAGAGGTACATAACAAAATGCAGGCTCGTAATATTGAGGGTGGAATTGTGGTGGGTTTTAATCCATGGGACTGTCAGAACTTTGCTGAAAGGGTTGGTAAACCAGTTGTTTTTATTGACTGCGGAGAAGGAAATTACGATAACATAGGAATTGACGATTTTGAAGGTGGAAAAATAATCACAGAATTTATGCTGGGACAGGGGCATAGAAAAATAGCCTTTTTTTGTGATAGGAAAAGTCCTGTATCAAGTACCTTTGAGAGGTTTCGTGGATATTGTAAGGCGCTTGAAAATTATGGGTTAGAATTTAACAATAAGGATTATTATTATCTTCCTGATGACAGAAATCTGAGAAGAGAGGCTCTGCGTAATTTTGCGAGGCGTGCAAAAGCTGATGGTTATACAGCGGTGTTTGTTGTTTCGGATTTATTGGCAAATGAGGCAATTAGTTTATTTTTTTCAGAGGGACTTCGTGTTCCTGACGATATTTCTGTTTCAGGCTTTGATGATAATATCTATGCAAGACTTTGTAGACCACAGCTTACAACCATAAGGCAATCCGTGGTTGAAAAGGGGAATGAGGCTGTGAAGCTGCTGATGCAGAGGATTACCGGAGAAGAAATTATTGCTCAATCCTTTATTCTTCCGGTAGAGTTGGTTGTGCGAGAAAGCATAAGTAATATAACCTAGTGTTAAATACACTATGAAACAAATTGAAAATGATATATGAACCATAAAAAGGGCATCGCGCAGTATTGTGTGGTGCCTTTTTTGACGTAATTATTATATTTTTGTACAAATTGCACATGAAAACAACGAAAAATGTGTGCAAAAAGTTAGTTATGCACATAATATATTGCAAAACAAAACATAACTAAATAAAATTATATATACAAAAGAGCAAAAAAAAGACAGTAAAATTGGTAAAAAATAAGGAGGTAAAGGATGAGGAAAAGAAAGAAAAAAGTTACGGCATTATTTTTGGTCACTATGATTACCTCAAGCCTTTTACTGGGGGGCTGTGGTAATCAGAAAAATGCAAACGGAAAAGTTGTAATTGAACTTGTTCAATACAAACCGGAAGCTGTTGATGTATTTGATGAGCTGGAAGAAAAGTTTAATGCTACCCATGATGATATTGAACTGGTAATTGATTCTCCAAATGATGCAATGACTATTCTTAAAACAAGATTTATAAGAGAAGATAATCCGGATATTATAGGTATTGGAGGAGATATAAATTATTCAAATTTCCTTGATGCAGAGATGTTAATGGATATATCTGATTTTGATTGTCTTGAAGATATTAAGGAGAATTACCTTGAAACAAATAAGAATTTAGAGTATGTGCCTATGGATGGCGTGTATGCAGTGCCTTATATGTCCAATGCCGCTGGTATACTATATAACCGTGAAATGTTTGAGGAGCATGGTTGGAGTATCCCTACTACTTGGGATGAATTTATTCAGCTTTGTGAGACAATAGAAGCTGAAGGAATACAACCATTATATTTTGGATACAAGGATACATGGACTTGTCTGGCACCGTGGAATGCCATTGCTGTTAGTCTATGTCCATCAGACATTGCATATCAGGTTAATAGTGGAAATGCAACCTTTGCTGATGTATACAGAGAGGTTGCTGAAAAACAAAAAACACTTTTAGACTATGCACAGCCTAATACTGTTGCATATGGGTACAATGATGCTTGCACAGCTTTTGCGAGGGGCGAGTCCGCCATGTTCGTCATAGGAAACTATGCGATTCCTCAAATAAGGTCGGTTAACCCGGACATGAATATTGATTCCTTTGTGTTCCCAGCCAGCAATGTTCCGGAGGAGAATGTATTGAACTCCGGCAATGATCTTATGTTTTGTGTGATGGAGGATTGCGAAAATAAGGAAGCAGCATACGAAGTACTAAGGTTTTTGCTGGAGGATGAAAATGTTCAGCTCTACTTGGATGCACAGAGTGCAGTTCCCTGCAAAAAGGGTGATTTTGAAATTTCCGGAGACCTTGATGGCATGAGAGAATATATTGATAACGGAATTGTAGCTGATTATCATGACCATCACTATCCGAGTGAGATGGCGGTTGACGCCATGATTCAAACATACCTTTTGGATGACAGCAGTGATGCACTTGATACCTTCCTTGCGAAATTTGATAAGGAATGGGTAAGGTACAACAAGGATATTATAGCAAAAGTAAAAAAATATGAAGAGAGAGGAGAATAGGGAATGGAGAAGAAAAAAAAGAATGTTAATACCTGGAGCCAGAATGATAAAATTTTTCTTGGAATACTAATCCCCGTGCTTGCCTTGTTCTTTTGCTTTAATACACTTCCACTTATAAAAGGATTCTACTATGGACTTACAAACTTTAGGGGATATGGAAACTATGATTTTGTAGGATTGAGAAACTTTAAGGATTTATTCTCGGATGCACGTGTTGGAAAATCATATTTATTTACATTTAAGTATGCGATTGTAATGACAATCCTTGTAAATGTCATTAGTCTAGTTTTAGCGCTTGGTCTAAATCGTGAAATTCGGGGAAAAAATGCATTGAGGGGGATTTATTTTGTACCCAATATACTGGGTGGTCTCGTTGTAGGTTATATTTTTAGCTTCATATTTACATATATTCTCCCTGCAATCGGAGAGGCTACCGGAATAGGATTTCTTCAGAACAGTATGCTTGCTAACACAAAGACAGCATGGATTGCAATTGTAATAGTTGGTGCATGGCAAGGCATAGCCATGAATACGATTATATACATTTCAGGCTTACAGACTGTGCCTGAGGAAGTATATGAAGCCTGTATGCTGGATGGAGCAAGCGGATGGAAGAAGTTTTCCAAGATAACATTTCCTCTTATTATGCCATTTCTGACAATTAACCTTGTGCTTTGTATGAAGAATGCATTAATGGTATTTGATCAGATAATGTCTTTGACAAAGGGAGGTCCTTCACAGAGTACAGAATCCATTTCCTATTTGATTTATAACAATGGTATGGGCGGAGGACAGTTTGGATTCCAGAGTGCAAATGCATTTGTGTTCTTTATTGTCATTGTAGTAATTTCATTCTTACAGATGAAGTTTTTAGGTGGAAAGGAGGAGCAGTTATAATGGAGAATAAGAATAATCAAATCGAAACAGAAAATGTAGCTGTTGAGGAGAAGAAAACTCAGCCTAAATTGAAAACGAAGAAGACACACGGAGCTGTAGGAAGCAAAACAGTAAATCGGGTTATAAATGTTCTTCTTATTATAGGATGTGTGACAATATTTTTTCCACTGTATATGACTATTATCATTGCTTTCAAGAAACCTTCGGAGATGACAAATGATGTTGCAGGAGCCTTGGCATTTCCTAAGGAGTGGAATTTTGATAATTTTGTTGAGGCAATGCGTGTTACAGATTTCTGGCATTCTCTGGGCAACAGCTTGCTGTTGACAGGTGTAACGGTGATTCTCTGTATATTGATCCATTCTCTTGCCGGTTATGTAATCGGAAGAAAGATGGCAAAACATAAAATTTTTAAGGCATCTTATTTCTATATTGTTAGTGGAATGTTTGTACCTTTTGCGGTTCTAATGATGCCTTTGGTTAAGCAGACAGCGCAGATGGGCATCGCAAATCGTGTAGGTGTCATCATACTTTATGTAGTATTCTTCTTGCCTATGAATATGATGTTATACACGGGATATCTGAAGAATATTCCGATGGCGCTTGAGGAAGCAGCGTGTGTTGATGGTGCATCGGCATGGACGACTTATTGGAAGATAATTTTCCCCAATATGAAACCTATGCATGCAACAGTAGCAGTGTTGACAGCAATGAGCACATGGAATGATGTTATGACACCACTTGTTATCATGTCAGGTACGGACCAGAATACACTTCCTCTGGCACAGCTTAATTTCCAGACACAATTTGGAACAAATTATAACCTTGCGTTTGCATCATATCTGCTTGCACTTTTACCAATACTGATATTCTATATTATTTGTCAGAAGCAGATTATTAATGGCGTTGTAAATGGAGCAGTAAAATAAGGAATTGGTTGATATGGATTTACAAAATAGTTACTATGAACTTTATGGAGAAAATGATATAACCAAATATCGATTTGGTCAGCTTATGTCAATCATGGAAAATGCCAGAAAAAACCGTCCATCAGCCTTAGTTAAGGCTGATGAGGCGGGAAATAACTGGTATCAGTCAGAAAAAATGGTTGGTATGATGCTGTATTTGGACAGATTTAGTGATAATCTTAAAAATTTTGAAAATAAGATTGATTATCTGGCTGAACTGGGCGTTACTTATGTACATTTTATGCCACTCTTAAAATCAAGAGAAGGTAATAATGACGGCGGTTATGCGGTTTCAGATTATCTTATGGTAGATGACAGGTTTGGAACTATGGAGCAGCTAGAAAGAGTAATTTCTCTGCTCAAGGAAAAAGGGATACGAACATGTATTGATTTCGTGTTGAATCATACAGCGAAAGAGCATATTTGGGCAAAAAAATGCCTTGAAGGTGACCCGGATTATAACGATATGTACTTTATGTTTGATGATGATACGATTCCAAAGGAATATGAGAAAAATCTGACAGAGATATTTCCGGGAGTTGCTCCGGGAAATTTTACTTATTATCCTGAAATCAATAAATATGTTATGACCAGATTTTATGAATTCCAGTGGGATTTAAATTATCGTAATCCACAGGTATTTAATAAAATTGTTGAAGTCCTGCTTACACTTGCGAATAAGGGGGTAGACATATTCCGACTTGATGCAATCCCATATATGTGGAAAGAACTGGGAACAAAATGTATGAATCATCCTAACGTCCATAAGCTTGTAGGCATGATGTATGAGATAGTACAGCGGGTATGTCCGAGTGTTATTTTCCTCGGGGAAGCAATTGTGGAACCCTATGAGATAGTAAAATATTTTGGCAACGGGAATCAAAAGGAATGTAATGTAATGTACAATGCCTCATTTATGGTTCTTTTGTGGAACTCGTTGGCAACCAGAGATGTGCGATTGATGGAACGTTCACTTTCCAAGGATTATGGAATCCCTTCTGATGGGTTATGGATTAATTATATCAGATGCCATGATGATATTGGCTGGGGTTTTGAGACAGATATTCTATGGGATATGGGTTTTAATCCTGAACTTCATAAGCAGTTTATGATAAAATATATGGAGGGTAAATTCCCGAACAGCTTTTCAATTGGCGAACTATATGAGTTTAATCCTGTTACAAATGATGCCAGAAACAGCGGAACCCTGGCTTCGTTATGCGGATTGGAGCAGGCCTTGAATGAAAAACATATGTATAAGCTTGAGCTTGCGGTTAAGAGGATTCTGCTTTTACATTCCGTTATCATATCATATACCGGTATACCTCTTCTTTATAGCGGAGATGAAATTGGTCAGCTAAATGATTGGGGATACAAGAATGTACCAGAGCATGCGGGGGATTCAAGATGGCTTCATAGAGGACGGATGAATTGGGAAAATGCCGAAAACCGAAATGATTTAAGTACAACAGAGGGACAGATTTTCACGAAGATTAAAAAAATGATTCGCATTAGAAAATCGATGGATTATTTTAGTTCTAAATATAAGGCAATTCCTGTTGAAACAGAAAATAAAGCAGTATTTTGTTTCCATAAGGAAAATAAAATGCTGGTTCTTGCCAATTTTTCGGAGCATGAGCAGTGGGTTGATTCCGGGGCCTTTGATTGGTTTGGACTACCGGGAGAGATGCATGATTTACTGACAGGACGACCGGTGAGGTCATATAACAACAATGTTCAGTTGGGACCTTATGAATTTCTTTGGTTGGTATAGAAAGGAAATATGAGATGGCGATTACGGTAAAAAACGATGTTTTTACACTTCAAACAAATAACAGCACATACCAAATGAAGCTTGATGACAAGGGCATATTGCTTCATACGTATTATGGAAGAAAAACAGACGATACGGATTATTCATATCTGATTATGTCCACTGACAGAGGCTTTTCCGGTAACATTGAATCGGCCGGCAATGATAGAACATACTCTCTGGATTATTATCCACAGGAATTCCCGGTATGGGGAAGTGGGGATTACAGGATTAATTGTCTTCAGGCTGCTTTTGACACTGGAGTAAATGATTGTCTGCTTGCCTTTGAAAACTATAAAATATACCATGGAAAATATGGCTTGCAGGGACTTCCGGCAATGTTTTCAGCTGAGGAAGATGATGTGGACACGTTGGAAATTATTTTAAAAGATATCCATGAAGCGTTTTATGTACATCTTTATTACGGTGTATTTGAAGCATGTGATGTTATTACCAGGGCAATAGTCATTGAGAATAAAACAATGAAGAGCGTAAAATTATCAAGGGTGATGTCTGCTTGTATTGACTTCAATCGCTCAGATATGGATTTGATACATTTTTATGGGAAGCATGTAGGTGAGCGGAATACAGAGAGAACACCACTGTTTCATGGTATTAGCGAGCTGAGAAGTACCAGAGGTACCTCCAGTCATCAACATAATCCCTTTGTCATTCTCGCAGATAAGAATACAAATGAAAGCTTGGGTATGTGTTATGCATTTTCTTTGCTGTACAGCGGAGGCTTTCATGTTCAGGTTGAGGTGGATCAGATTAATCAGAGCCGACTGATTATGGGAATTGATGATTCTGATTTTTCATGGATATTGCAGTCCGGAGAAAGCTTTACCGCACCGGAAGTTTGTATGTGTTTCAGCAGTGAGGGACTTGAAGTGCTGTCACATCGTCTTCATGAGGCATATCAGAAACACCTGATCAGAAGTACCTGGAAGGATAAGCGAAGACCTATTCTTGTAAATAACTGGGAGGCAACATATTTTGATTTTAATGCTGACAAGATACTTGCCATTGCAAAAGAGGCAGCCGATATGCAACTTGATATGTTGGTGCTTGATGACGGTTGGTTTGGCAAACGTGACAGTGATACATCAGGTCTTGGTGACTGGTTCGTAAATGAGGACAAGCTAGGATGTTCCTTGAAGGAGCTTGTTGATAAGATAAATGCTTTGGGTCTTATGTTTGGTATCTGGTTTGAACCTGAGATGATTTCTGAGGATAGTGATTTGTACAGAGAGCATCCGGATTGGGCGATGGTTGTTCCGGGAAGAGCCCCTATCAGAAGCCGCACACAGCTACTGCTTGATATGAGTAGGCAAGAGGTAATTGAATATGTAAAGACCAGATTATTCTCTGTAATTGATTCAGCCAACATAAAATATATCAAGTGGGATATGAATCGTTCAATGGCAGCTGCATATAGTGTTGCTTTGTCTTCTGAACATCAGGGTGAGGTTCGTCATAGGTATGTACTTGGACTCTATAAAGTGCTTGAAGCTCTCATTGATAGATATCCGGAGCTTCTTATAGAGGGCTGCAGTGGCGGTGGAGGAAGATTTGATGCAGGTATGCTTTACTACACACCACAGATATGGTGTAGTGATAATACAGATCCAATTGAGCGACTTCGCATACAATACGGAACATCCTTTGGCTATCCTATGTCTTCTGTATCAGCACATGTGTCTGCAAGCCCTAATCATCAAAATGGCAGAGTTACTCCGTTTAAGACAAGAGGAATCTGTGCAATGCAGGGAACCTTTGGCTATGAGTTGGATTTGAGCCGGATGACGGAGGAAGAAAAAAGGCTTGCGAGGGAGCAGGTAATAACCTTTAAAAAGCATTACAGATTATTCCAGTTTGGCGATTATTACCGTCTGACATCACCGTATGATAATCAGATTTTTACTGCATGGGAATACGCGGACAAAGATAAGGCAGAGGCATATATAGGTGTGGTATTTACGGATATGCATGGAAATCCTGAGCCTAATATAGTACATTTCAAAGGACTGGAGCCGGGAAAGCTCTATATTCTTTACAAAGATAATGAATATTTAGGTGAATTTTCCGGAGCAGCACTCATGAATGGTGGAATAGTTCTTCCTGTTCCGGCGGAGAACTATGATTCATGTCAATATTATGTTGTGGTTGAAAATCGCTAATATTGATTATGTTTCAACTCAGAAAAGGGAGTAGAATATAGATAAATGAACAATTATGTTATGAAAATTCAATATGATGGAGGAAGATACAGTGGATGGCAGAAGCAGGGTAATACCGGGAATACCATACAGGGTAAGCTGGAAGAACTGCTGGGGAGACTTTTGAATGAAGAAATTGAGGTAAATGGTTCCGGCAGAACCGATGCAGGGGTTCATGCTATTTGCCAGGTTGCCAATTTTAAGACCTCAAGGACTTTGGATTGCCATGATTTTTTATCAAAAATAAATGAGTTCCTTCCGCATGATATCCGTGTGTTTTCGCTGGAAGGGGCTGATATGAGATTTCATGCAAGGCTCAATGCTGTCCAAAAGCATTATAGATATTGTATTGACCGCTCGGAGGTAGAGAATGTGTTTAGCAGGAAATATGCATTGCATCTACCGGGAGAGCTGGATGTGGAGGCAATGAGGAAAGCAGCCGCGTTGCTGTGTGGGAAACATGACTTTAAGAGCTTTTGCGACAACCGACATATGAAGAAATCTTCTGTGAGGAATATATATAGAATTGATTTTACTGAGAATGAGGGAATGCTTACCATAGATTATTACGGAGATGGTTTCCTATATCATATGGTGCGGATAATAACAGGAACCCTTATCATGGTGGGACAGGGAAGGCTTTCATCGGAGTCTGTTGAGGATATATTATTCTGTAGGGATAGACAAAAAGCGGGAGAGCTGGCTCCGGCGCATGGATTATTTCTCACAGATGTGTCTTATTAACCGAGCTTTTAATAGAGTTACAAAATGAGCAGACTTGTGTGCTACCACAAGTTTAAATGAAAACTGACTGTTGGACAAAGGTACACAATCTTGAATTTGCAAAGGAGCTTTGGCTGTGATTATTTTTACCTCATAAAGTACATACTATATGTGAGGTGATTTTATGAGCATATTAAATAATGATGAAATTCCGGTTGGACTTAGTATGGCTTTAGCGGAAAATCTCCATGCTATGGAGAAGTTTGGAAGGATGACCAAGCAGGAGCAGCAGGAGGTTATCAATAGGTCAAGAAATGTGGAGTCCAAGCAGGAGATGAGAAGTATTGTGGCAGATATAGATAAAAATTTTAAATAAACATAAAAAATATACAACTTCATGATACAATGAGCATTGCGACGTCAGTGCTTGCACGAACAAATTTTGTAAACCTGTCAAGTGTATTTGACAGGTTTAATAATATTATCATAATCATAGTTTAAGAAGATGTAAAAGGACAACCTATATGTATTTAATCTCAATATATTTTGATGAGGATACAAATAAGACCCTTCAGCGGTATATTAATCGAATTGCAGAGAAAACAGGCAATACATTTATGACGGATAACAGGGTTCCGCCCCATCTGACCGTGTGTCAGTTTGAGGCCAGAAATGTTGAAAGCTTGGTTCCTGCAATGGAGACTCTCAGAGGAAGCATAAAAAAGGGACAGCTCCAATTTGTTTCAGTGGGAATGCTTCTTCCCTATGTGTTATATGTCACTCCTGTGCTAAATGAATATTTACAGGGCTTGGAAGAGAAGATATATGACACATTTAAGGGAATTGAGGAGACGGAGATAAACAGGTTTTATAAACCCATGTCATGGCTGCCACATGTGACTCTGGGTAAGAAGCTTTCTAAGGAGGAAATGCTTCTGGCTGTAGAAATCATGCAGGGTAATTTTGCTCCTTTTTATGGTATGGCTACGGAGCTTGGATTGGCGAGGGTAAATCCACATGAGGATGTGGTCAGATTTAAATTATTATAATGAGAAAACATTGTATCTGCTATGTCATGTAGGCTTGCCTCTTTCCCAAACAATACAGAGGTGGTGGAAGGTATTATTAATGAAGATTATGGATATTGGTAACATTTGGGAGGTTAGAATCCTTTATCGGTTTACCATGAGTCGGCATTGTCTATTGAATAGGAGCTTGTGCTATTTCTTTGAAGCAATTACATATTGTATAGCTGTTATTTTTCTAATCACAGTTTTTAAAAATACTTGAATTGGTATAAAAAAAGAGTAAAATAAAATTTGAACAAAAGTTATGAAAAGACTCTTGTTAAAAAAATGATGGTGAAAATGGAGGACAAAACATGAATAAGTATGCAGGAACACAGACAGAGAAGAATCTGATGGAGGCCTTCTCAGGCGAGTCTGAGGCAAGAAACAAATACACATATTTTGCATCTGTAGCTAAGAAGGAAGGATATGAGCAGATGGCAGCAATCTTTTTGAAGACTGCTGAAAATGAAAAGGAGCATGCTAAGCTTTGGTTTAAGGAGCTTCAGGGAATAGGAAATACACAGGATAACTTAAAGGCTGCAGCTGAGGGTGAGAATTACGAGTGGACTGAGATGTATGATGGTTTTGCTAAGACTGCAGAGGCCGAAGGTTTCCCTGAATTAGCAGCAAAGTTCCGTCTGGTAGGTGCAATTGAGAAGCAGCATGAGGAACGTTACAGAGCACTACTCAACAATATTGAAACTGCACAGGTATTTGAGAAGAGTGAGGTCAAGGTTTGGGAGTGTCGTAACTGTGGTCACATTGTAGTAGGTACTAAGGCACCGGAGGTATGTCCAACCTGCAATCACCCACAGAGCTTTTTCGAGGTTCGCGAGAGTAATTATTAAGGATAGGACAGCAGTTATTGACGCAGTTGGTGGCGAAGGTACATTGAGACAGCATTTCCTGGGTGTTGTGCAATTATTGCATAGTCTATAATCTGATGCTGATTTCACCGGTTGAGAGGGTGGCTTCCGTTCCATCCTCATATCTGACAAGAAGTCTGCACATATTATCAATATCCAATACATTGGCGCGTTTTGTGTCCTTAGGGGTTACGACCGATACGGTTTGTCCTATCACGAAGCTGCGCCTTTTGTATTCTTCAACAAATGCTTTATCCTCAAAATGCTTATAGTAGTAGAAGTATCTGTTAAGAACCTCTGCAAGAAGCTTATTCTTCATATCTCCGACTCTCTCGTCTAATATTGCACCTGCGATATCCTTGATTTCCTCCGGGAAACCTCCCACCGGCTCGTATACATTTATTCCGATTCCGACGATGACATACTCAGGTGCAAGATTTTCAACTGAAAAGGAAGCCTGTGTCAGGGTTCCGTTAACCTTTTTTCCATCAATAAACACATCATTAACCCATTTGATCTTAGGCGCTTTGTTTGTATATTTTTCTATTGCTTCGCACACAGAAAGAGCGGCAATCGTTGTAAGAAGAGTAACCTCGGAATTATCTATAGTAGGTTTTAGCAGGAGACTGAAATATATTCCTGTGTCTGAGGGAGATGAAAAGCTTCTGCCAAGACGTCCCATACCTCCTGTCTGTTCCGAAGCTACGATTACCAGACCTTCAGGCTCCATTGCCCTGCGTTTAAGCTCCAGGTTGGTTGAATCTATAGTCTTAAAAACCTCTAATCTAACATCAGTAGCTTTGTCGAGATGCATTTCTATTCCTGATTTAGATAAAACATCTGTATCGTCTGACAGCATATATCCCTTATTGGTTATTGCTTCAATCTTAAAGCCCTCTTCCTGGAGCTTTTGTATTGCTTTCCACACTGCGGTACGACTTATGTTTAAGCTCTTAGCTATTTTTCCACCTGAAATATATTTACCTCTGTTTTGTTCAAGTAAGGATTTTATTTCTTCTTTTACACTCATTTTAAAACCATCACATTCATATAT
>JBJENB010000238.1:0-15578 GCA_051879975.1 Wujia sp. | reverse complement strand
CTATCTAATTGGGCATAAAGCTTACTTCCCTTCTTTACCAGCTTCCTGCCAAGTCCAATCAGAAAATCTGATATTTTCTTGGACACGGTTATGATAAACAGGAAAAGACAAATTAGCGATATTACCACTGTACCCGCAAGCATATATCCGGTATATTTCTGAATACGTTCATCCCCAAATAATACAAGTCCGATAAAGCATATTACACCCATTATTCCTATGGTTATTTTTTGAAAAGTATACTGGGAAATTGACATACCCGTGGCATTGCTGACATTTATTCCGTTTATTTTATAATAATACAGCTGTGCAATTCCATTTCCACTTCCAAGAGTAGCAAGCTTATAAAATGCACACATATATGCACAAACGATTCCCTTTGCAACACTTAATCTCACAGGTCCTGTTTTTGTTATGATACTTATAATATAGCCCTCTATAACATAATACAGATTGGCAAGAATAGCACACAATAGCAACGCATCCTTTGAGGTCGCTTTTATCTCTTTTACGGCACTTCCGACAAAATCTTTATTATATACAGCCGCAAAAACGATAAGTGCTATAATAAATCCCCACTTCAAAAGATTGCTCTTAACTGAGCTTTTCTTTTTCTTTGCTTCTTTCTTCTCTTCTTCCTTCTCTTTTTCTTTCATGGCATTTACCCGATTATTCCTATTTTTCTCACATTAAAATTTCTTCTTTCAGTTCACGATTAAGATTGCAAATGTCCTATCAAAAAACTCAAATTATAGTATGCCCTGTTTTTTATCAGATATTGGTTGTTTAGTTATCGAATTATAACATATTTTGTCAGAAAAATAAACCTGAACACTGTTTATTCATATGTCAACCATAATTTCTTCCCATAACATTTTTATTCAAGTAACACAATTTCGTTTAACCCATAATATGAATTATACGAATAAAAAATATTATCCAAAACTCAAAATGGAGGTAATTTATTTTGGAACCATATAGAGGATATGGTCGCGGTATGTATGGTCGCGGCATGAATCAATGTGACACTACCAGACGCAATCAGACTAACTGCTCAAATACCAATACACCTAAGCCAATGCCTGCCGATTGTGGTTGCAAGGACGATAATAGAAACAGTCGTACCAACTTTCCAAATGACTGTTCTTCTAAAACGATGCATACCGATTGCGGTTGCAAGGATGACAATAAACATATGCGTAACATGCCACTTGCCATGGGATTTGTACAGATGCAGGAGTGGGAGCGCCTTTATAATCCTGAGGAAGCTTTAAAAAACGGAACCGCATTTCCATGCTTAAATCTAATATTCTGTGGAGCAAGGGGGAAAATGTAATGGACAATATGTGTAAATCAGAATTATTTGAACTTATCAACCAGATTTCCTTCATGGTCGATGACATTGCTTTGTATCTTAATACTCATCCTGACTGCAAGGAAGCTATAGAGGCCTACAATCATTTCAAAGAAATCAGACATGAGGCAATAAAAGACTATACTGAGAACTTCGGACCAATAAGCAAATATAACGTAAATGCAGACAATTACTGGTGTTGGGTAAACCAACCATGGCCTTGGGAAGGAGAGTGTAATCGCTAATGTGGGTATATGAAAAAAGACTTCAATGTCCTGTAAATATAAAAGAGACCAATGCAAAGCTGGCTCAGGCAATCATAAGTCAATATGGTGGTCCTGATGGTGAAATGGGTGCATCTATGCGTTATCTGTCTCAGAGATATGCCATGCCTTATAAGGAGTGCATGGCAACCTTAAATGATATCGGTACCGAAGAGCTTGGACACCTGGAGATTGTGGGAACAATCATCCATCAGCTTACTAAAAATCTCTCAATGGAGGAAATAAAGGCATCGGGCTTTGACAAATACTACACTGATCATACCTTGGGAATTTGGCCTCAGGCTGCCGGTGGCGTGCCTTTCAATGCCTGTGAATTCCAGAGCAAGGGCGATCCAATTACTGATTTATACGAGGATATGGCAGCCGAGCAAAAGGCTCGTTCAACCTACGACAACATTTTAAGACTCTGCAAGGATTATCCCGATGTATATGAGCCAATCAAGTTTCTTCGTGCTCGTGAGGTTGTTCATTTCCAGAGATTCGGTGAATCCCTTAGACTTATCTGCGACAGACTGGATGAAAAGAATTTCTACGCCTTTAATCCTGCCTTCGACAAGAGTGCATGCTGCGTAAATAAAAAGTAAAAATTTATATCTTAATTTCACAATATAATTAGGCTGTCACTTCTAAGCACATCACCTATCATTCGAACGAAAATTATCATAGTGACAGCCTTATTAATTTTGTTAAAATGCATCGTAATCCTTACGTTTAGCAGCATCTGCTTTAAAATACGCAACCTCTTTATGGCCCATTACATGGGCAACGATGCATGACGGAAACATCTTGCACCGGTTATTGTAATTCGTTGCGCCTGAATTGTACAGTCTGCGTGCTGCCTGCAAATGCTCTTCCGCATTATCACACGACCTCTGCAATTCCAACATATTTTCACTTGACCTGAGATTTGGATATGCCTCAAATGATGCATTTATTCGGCTCGCCATATCGTCAATTCCCTTAATCGCATTTTCCTGTTCTTCATGAGA
The DNA here is from genome assembly GCA_051879975.1 of Wujia sp. Taxonomy (GTDB): domain Bacteria; phylum Bacillota; class Clostridia; order Lachnospirales; family Lachnospiraceae; genus Coprococcus_C. The sequence goes on along the minus strand of JBJENB010000238.1, from coordinate 12,951 downwards.
CATACCACTTCTAAGCTTTATCGTCTCTATCAATATCTGGCTTTCATGTGACATATACTCCTTTACAATGCTGTACTGTTTTTTCAAAAGATCATACCGCTTCTCAAGAGCGACATCAATGTCGGACTCAAGCTCACGCACCTTATTCCTGAGCCTTGTCAAATTATTGGCCATACTTATGGGTGATATCACTAAAAACAAAACTGCAACACCAATCAACAAATTATAGTTGTCCATATTTTTCTCCTTTACCCTGTTCCCAATATTAAAACGTCAGTGCCAAATCAAGTACTGCCCTGACAACATTCAAGTCATTCCACATCTTCTGCTGTACCTTCCCCAAAGCTCCCGCATTCGGTGCAACGGATTTGTGCCTCAGATAGTTTCCCAACGGAACGCCGATATACAATAGTTCTTCACTGAAGCAAACATGTATTTTCTTTGAAAAGCCTCCAAAATTTTCATATAGTATGATCAGCTTCTCCATAGTATCCGGTGTCAGCATATAATAGAGGTTTTCATCATCCCGTGACATTATGTTAAACAGTCTGTTAAACTTATCATTTTCCGTCCTACCAATCCGATTACGGGATGTTTTTACCCCCTTCCCATCTTTCATCTCCTGCTCTGTTTTTCCCCTTAGTCCAAGCATTGAGCCGGATTTTTTCCGATATGGTATTACCAGCATCAAACCACGAAATGCGGAATATGTGATTTTATCGCCATCACCATCCTTTTCCGTATATTCTGCATTTTCATATCCACACTCAAACTTCACGCCCTTATATATGCCTGATATGTAATCGCTTCCCTTTATCTCATCGGGTGTGTGTTCGTAGAAATTAAGTTTCATAAGTTTCTCACTATCCATCGCTCTGGTACGTGAATACACAGCATCAGCGCCAAATAAAGACCCTATCATCATCGGAACAAGCCTACTATACATAACACTGTCATCGCTTATCATCGTAGAAGATGGAGATGTCAATTCTATGCCTACAACCAACAAAAACAGTAACACTGTAAGCATAAAAATTTTATCCGCAGACGACCAGAATGCTTCAAGTGTAGTTTTCCTATGCATAATCCAAATCAGAGAAACTCCTATCGCCACACCAAAAATTACAATAAAGCTTTTTACAACGCGCCATAAATTATGTATTTTCAAGCTTGCATAATCTTTCCTGTACGCACTCATGGTTGAAGCATCTACTTGATTTTGCCACACATAGGTTTTCCCTCCTATCATAGATTCATCCCCAGGAGTAACCATAACCGACGACATCATTTTGTCATAGCTCTTTTTATTTTTTTTGTAAGAACTTATATAAGACAAAACCAGCAAAACCACTATAGCAATAAAAATTATTCGTGTAGTTTCACTGTTTTTCTCGAAACTTGCAAGAACAATTCCGTAAAACTCATGTTTCAAAATATACCTCCATAGTCTCATCAACTCTTTTTTACTATATATCTTCATATTACATTAACGAACAATTGCCTGCTATCAAGAACATGTAAAATTTATGTTAAATTTAATAAAATTTTCCTCTTGGGATTGCTTCGACATTTCGGAGGACTTTCCTATATAGATTAGGGTGTCAAAAGTACACCTTGTAATTATCTAATTGCAATTTGTATATATAATTTTGCATTGAGCGCCTTGTTTTTAATATATTGATTTTCTTAGTGCTTATATGATTGCCAGTGATTTGCCAACACGATGTTGGCAAAAGGCTTATCTGAGCCATGGATGGCGAATATAAGCCGGTCACGTAATATGAAAGAGTTTTTATTATAAGCACTTAGAAAATCATATGTTAAAAACATTGAAGCAAAAGGCAAAATTATATATACAAATTGTATTTTGATTTCTATATGGTGTACTTTTGACACCCTAATCCTATATAATAAAAATACCAACTCCCAAGTGTTAGATTTTAGGTCTAACTCTTGGGAGTCGGTACAAATAAATTGTATTGTTTTAACGCTTTACCGCTTACGCAGAATATCCACAGTATGAGCACCGGCTCCAAGAAGCTCCGGTCTTTCGCACACCGCCATCTGATAGCTTACAAAATATTCAAATTCCTCATCACTCAGCTGATTCAGATATGGTCTCATGTAATTGGCAGGACCATCAGGAGAAAGTATCTTTATTCTCTCCATGGATGCCATACGGTTTATCTCATCTATGTCCTCCAGCCTTACATAGTCATACAAATCCTTCGGCTGTGATATGGTCTTGAAGCTTTCCGTAAATCTGTTCTGCTCCATGCATTCAAGCACATGTCTTTCCTTAAAGCCATAGGTTATTACCCCATATTCGTTCATAACGTATGCAACAAGGATTACGCCTCCCGACTTTGTGACACGCTTTGCCTCAGATAACGCCTTACATCTGTCCTCCTGAGAAAACAGATGGTACATCGGGCCAAACAAAAGTGTCATATCATATTCATCCGAAGCAAGCTTCTTTAGATTTAATGCATTGCCCTGAATTGCCTTAACATTACTTCCCTTTGCCTTAAGCACACCCAAATTATGCTTCACCAATTCAACGGCAGTTACATCATAGCCCTCCTCACTTAATGGCACCGAATATCTTCCTGTTCCCGCACCAATATCAAGAAGCCTGATTTTATTCCTTTCAATCCCCTTGACAAGATACTCTGACTCAAGTATCTCGTGGATATATTTCATGGTTACTCGAAACTCCACCTGTCCGTGTCTTGAATTCAATCTTTTCTCTTCGTTAAATTTGTTGTAATATTCTTCAAGCTCTGTCATTTATACAAGCCTCATAATATTTATTTATATTGCATGAAGGTTCTTAAGGGAGATATCCATAATAGGCGCTGAATGTGTTAAAGCACCGCTTGATACATAATCTACTCCGATATCAACTATTCTTGATATGTTTTCCTTGGTTACATTGCCTGAGCACTCTGTCTCAGCCTTACCAGCAACCATCTCAACAGCCTTTCTCATATCCTCAGTAGACATATTGTCCAACATGATTATATCAGCACCTGCCTCAAGCGCCTCCTGAACCATATCAAGGTTTTCAACCTCTATCTCAATCTTTCTTACAAAAGGAGCATATTCCTTAGCCATAGCTATTGCTTCCTTAACCCCTCCGGCTGCTCCTATGTGATTATCCTTTAACAGCACTCCATCAGAAAGGTTATATCTGTGATTGTAGCCACCGCCAACCTTGACCGCATATTTCTCAAATATTCTCATGTTCGGAGTGGTCTTCCTGGTATCGAGAAGCTTTGTCTTACTTCCCTCCAAAAGCTTTGCCACACTGTTGGTATAGGTTGCAATTCCGCTCATACGCTGAAGATAATTAAGCGCTGTTCTCTCACCTGACAAAAGAACCCTGATATCCCCTACAATTTCACCCATCAGCTGACCATTCTTAACCTCATCTCCATCCTTACAGAAAAGCTTCACCTCAGTCTTATCATCCAGAAGCTCAAATACTCTCTTGAATACATCCAATCCGGCTATTATTCCGTCCTGCTTACAGATTAGCTGAACCATACCGGTCTTTGCTTCCCTCATAACAGCGTTAGTACTTACATCCTCACTTGAGATATCCTCCCTAAGCGCCATAAGTATCAACTCATCAACATGTAAGGTTGTAGAAATATTATTCATATGTATTCTCCTATCTATCGTTCATCTTATCTTGCTCTCTTCGAGAAAATATCACGGTCTATCTCCTGATGAATTCTCTTCTTTTTCTCCTCGCTGTAAGCGGCCTCATCCTTATATAGTTCAAGCTCCAGGTCATATATCACAGCAAGCTCCTCCAGAGACTTGCCCATATTTACTGAAATGTCCTTCAGCTTCTCATTTCTATCTGTATTGGCAAAATACTCGCTCTCCGTATCTTTGGCAGAAATATGCCTTGCAGCATTTCGTGCAAATACCAAGCTTTCAAGAAGAGAATTACTTGCCAGTCTGTTAGCACCGTGAACGCCGTTACAACAGGCTTCACCGGCACAATAGAGGTCTCTCATGCTGGTGCATGCATCTATATCCACATAAACACCGCCCATGAAATAGTGCTGAGCAGGAACAACAGGAATCCAATCCTTGGTTACATCATAGCCCTCCTCCAGACATTTTTTATAAATGTTCGGAAATCGCTCCCTGACATCAACCTCTGTTATAGGAAGCATTGAAAGCCATACATGCTCCGTTCCGTCCTTCTCCATCTGCTGTCTGATTGCCGCAGTAAGCAAATCTCGTGGAAGGAGCTCATCAACGAATCTGTTGCCGTTTTTATCATACAGATGTGCCCCCTCTCCTCTAACCGATTCAGAGATAAGAAATCTCCTTTCCTTTTTATCAGAATAAAGGGTGGTTGGATGTATCTGGATATAGCTGACATCTTGTAGTTTGATATTTCTCTTATGTGAAATGGCAATGGTGTCCCCGGTAAGATGTGGGAAATTGGTAGAATCCTTATATATACCGCCGATTCCGCCACATGCCCACAACACATATTCCGCAAAAACCGGAATGAGCTCGCCCTCACCGGTGCGCGCCAATATACCATAGCAACGATTATTCCGGCTGAGTATATCTATCATTTCTGTGTGTTCAAGCAGGGTAACATTAGAAAGCTCCTTAACTTTTACAAGAAGCTTCGAGGTGATTTCCTTACCGGTCACATCCTCGTGGTAGAGAATCCTATTCTTACCATGTCCGCCCTCTCTTGTATACCTAAGCTCTCCGTTGTCCGTGGTAAACTCCACACCGAAATCTATAAGCTCATTTATTATACCTCTTGAAGAAATAATCATTTCTGCTACAGAATCCTTGCGATTCTGATAATGTCCTGCTCTCATGGTATCCCGAAAGAAATCCTCATAATCATCCTCGTCTCTCAGCACACAGATACCCCCCTGAGCAAGAAATGAGTCACTCTCCTCAATATTACTCTTGGTAATCATTAATATATTTTTTTCCTTAGGTAAATGTAATGCCGCAAAGCAACCGGCGACACCACATCCAACTATTATTACATCGTAATTTTTCTTCATTATTGCCCCTATATTTACATCAAGCTTCCCAAATGGTACATTTTTATTTAGCAAGCTCGAGCATTCTCTTCATTGGTTCGTATGCAGCCTTGATTAAAGACTCCGAAAGCTCAACCTCTGAGTTTTCCTTATCAAGAACCTCCAGAACACTCTCAAGTGTAATCTTCTTCATGTTTGGACAAATCTGTACATTACCTGCCGAATAAAATATCTTATCCGGATTTCTTTTCTTAAGCTCATACAGAACACCAAGCTCCGTCACAACGATAAACTCTTTCTTATCACTCTTCGTCGCAAAATCAATAATTCCTGCTGTGCTTCCGATGTAATCGCTAAGTTCAAGTACCTCCGTCCTGCACTCCGGATGAGCCAAAACAAGCGCATCAGGTCTTGATTTTTTAGCCGCCCTTATCTCATCAGCAGTCAGCGTATGGTGTACATGACAATAACCGTCATTTAAGATAATGTTCTTGTCCTTAAGCTTACCTGCAATATGTCTTGCAAGGTTTTGGTCCGGTATAAAAAATATATTCTTATTCGGAAGTGCGGCGACAATCTTCTCAGCATTGGATGAGGTAACACAGACATCACTTGATGCCTTCAGCTCCGCAGTTGAGTTTACATAACACACAACAGCCACATCCTCATACTGCTCTCTGATTTCTGCAATTCTATCCACAGAAGCCATATGCGCCATAGGACAGTCCGCGTCTCTTGCCGGAAGCAGAACCTTCTTATCAGGATTAAGGATTTTCGCACTCTCACCCATGAATTTTACTCCGCAGAGCACAATAATATCCGCATCTATCTTCGTAGCCTGTTCACTTAGGAAATATGAATCCCCCACGTAATCTGCTATCTCCTGAATCTCGTCTCTTACATAATAATGTGCCATTATCACAGCACGCTTTTCCTTTTTAAGGCGCTCTATCTTGTCCTTAATCTGATCCATGTCCACACTCCTCGTCAGTACTTCCAAATATCGGCATATATGCCGACAACTTAACCCATAAATTATATCACACAGCACCTTTCATTACAAGACACATCATTCCAACTTACCCTGTTAAAAAATTATGTCAACTGCTATGATACTCAATAATCTCTCCATATAACATGTTCCCCTAGGACCTGACAACCTTGCAGAGCCATTTGCCCAGATAGTCATATACCTCATCCCGGTTCGTCTCATTTAACGGCTCATGCCTTGCCCCGTCATAAAGCTTTATGGTGACATCAAGTATTCCCGCCTTACAGAACATATCGTATACCTTGTTGACAGACTCACCCATTTTCCCAACAGGATCCTGGTTTCCCGATACAAATAGTACCTGCAGCTCCCTCGGTATCTTCCTCACACTCTTCATGCTACATACATGGTAAATCGTTCGAAGCAATGCCTTATATCCGTTAATAGTGAATGAAAATGTACATCTCTCATCACTGTAATACTTCTCAACCATTCCTTCATCACGGCTAAGCCAGCTGTTTTTATAATCTTCTCCTGTTAAATCATACTGTCTGTAGTGTTTTGAAAAGGTAAGCTCCTTAATAAAATTACTTTTATAGTGCCAACCCTTGACCAACGCCATTATTTCTATCATAAATAATGCCGGCACTATTGCTACTCTGGATTCCATACCTGTTCCGGATAATACTACACCCTTTAGTCCTTCACCATATCTTGTGAGATATCTTCGCAACAGATATGAACCCATGCTGTGTCCAAACATCAGATATGGCAGCTCCGGATATTTCCTTGAAAAAATCCTCCTCAATATATGAATATCCTTGACAAGCACCACATCAGGTTTACTCTTGGCAATAAACCCATAATCTTCCTTATCCTTGACAGATGAACCATGTCCCAAGTGATCATGTCCCACAACAATAAAGCCCAACCTGTTCAGATGTTTTGCAAATTCACCATACCGTTCAACATATTCCACCATTCCATGTACAATCTGAATGATACCAACGGGTTCCCTATCCGGCATCCACAGAACACCATGAAGCATTGTTTGCCTGTCCGAAGATTTAAATCTGAAATGACTGACTGACATATTTTACCCCCTTATCTAACATTCATTATTCCCATCTATGTGTCCTGCCAACAGACCACTCTATTTCCCTTAACTATTATTTAAATAAATCCTTCAGACTGCGTCTGTCTTTACCAATTCTTGCTCCGGGATTTCTCTTTAATATCCTAATATTTTTTGACTCATACTCAGCCCTTCTGGCTGCAAGCTTCTCCTTGCTGGCAGCTATTTCTGCCTTCAGCTTGCTGATTTCTTCATCAAACTCGCTTCTAATATTCTGTCGCTTCTGTTCACGCTCAAGCTTCTTCTGATCAATATCCTCACGTATCTCCTGATACTTCTGTTCAATATCATCCCTAAACTCCTGGCGTTTCTGTTCAAAGTCGTCCTTCATCTCCTGACGCTTCTGATCCATGTTATTCTTGAATTTCTCCTTGCTGTCATCAATTACAGCAATCACAACATCCAAACGTTTCTGCAATCTGCGAAGCTCCTCATTATTGGCTATGCTTTCCTTAATAAGCTTTCTGAGATTAAATGCCTCCTGAGCAGACAATACAACATCAACAACAAAATATACTGCAAATATGATTACTATTACTCTCAGCACATTTTTATCTATACCCAACACAAATTTCTCAATGGGCTTATGCAGGAAAAATATTAGTATCTCTGCACAAACACCCCATGCAATAGAGGTACCAAGACAAATATATCCATTAAGATTGAAGGGCTGTACCGTGTAATCCCAGTACCTTACCTTGAAAATAGTCTCCATGACCCATCCGGTCAGATATTCCAGAACTGTAGCAGCCAGCATTCCAAATATAAACACCAGCACAGCATTGTGTCGCACTGGAAGCGAAGCAAACAAAATTATAATTGCACCCGAACCATAAATCGGTAAAAACGGACCGTTTAAAAAACCTCTGTTTATCCATTTCTTAAATTTTACACTTTCATACAAGCTTTCTCCAGCCCAACCAATAAAACAATATACGGCAAAAAACGCCACCCAGCTATACATATCATATGTATACATAAAATCACTTCCTAATCCTTTGTATATGATAGTCTTTATTTGTCAGCAACACTAATTCTGTACTCTGTTCATGTAATGTTCCCATGAAAAGACGGCCTTTTCAAAGCTCACCATAAGTCTGTAGGAATCCGACATAGTATTGTCAAGCTCATCTACAAACTCTATTCCCAAGGTATAATAAAACAGCCCATTCTCCTCCTTATCCTTTTCCATAGAATAAAGATAGGCACCTACTGCCTCAGAGGGCAAATCCATGAGTCGCTTTTGAGAAAGCTTTTCATCAGGGATTTCACTCAACAGCTTGCCATCTGCATTATAGTACTTAAGCCCATCCTTCACACCGCTGATTAGCCTTCCGCCTATAAGCCTCACTGTAGTAGTCCCTGCATAGCTTTCTGTAAAATTCGTGTTTTGAGAATTATTACTTCTGACAATCAATGCCTCAAGCTCAAGATTAATCTGTGATCCTGTTACTTCAAATCCAGTCAGAACACAATCATCAAAGCAAAAATGTTCTATTTCATTAATTGATTGAAAACTCATCCCGTACCTCATTTCTCTCAATATCTCTTATAAATTTTCTAATTATGATACCACAAATCCTAAAACTTTCCTACTAGGTATTTATCTAAATATATTTACTTTTTAGAGTATTTTTCAGCCTCACTCTTGTTTTCCGTCAAATTTCCAAGTATATTAATAGAAGAGTTTTGGCGGAATTGTTCTGGCTGTTGTACTAAAGAAGTGGGGAGCAAAAAACAGTAATGACAAATGACAGCTTTAAAAACGGAATACGAGATGGTGTACCTGTAGCCCTTGGATACTTTGCTGTTTCCTTTACCTTTGGAATGGCAGTTGTGTCAAAGGGCTTTAAGGTGTGGCATGCTGTGCTTATTTCCCTGACAAATATAACCTCCGCCGGACAGTTTGCCGGTCTATCCATAATCGCAGCAGGCGGAACATTATTAGAAATGGCACTTACACAGCTTATAATCAATCTCAGATATTGTCTCATGTCCTTTTCTCTGGCACAAAAGCTGGACAAAAGCGCACCCGGCTTTCATAGATATATCATGGCCTTCGGCGTTACCGATGAGATATTTGCACTTGGGTCTTCCTGCAAGGGAAAGCTACAGCCTTCATACCACTATGGAATCATGTCCATTGCCATCCCCGGCTGGGTAGCCGGTACATTGCTCGGTGCAATATTCGGCAACATACTTCCGGTATTTATCATGAGTGCCTTGGGAATAGCAATATACGGTATGTTCCTGGCAATAATTCTCCCTCCTGCCAAGAAGGACAAAACCATTCTTTATGTGGTTTTAGCTGCCATGGCAATAAGCGGATTATTTACAATTGCTCCGATTCTGAAAAATATTTCATCAGGCTTTGTGATAATCATAACCACGGTATTAGTAGCAGGTGTCGCCGCAAAGCTTAAGCCTATAAGTGAGGTAAAGGGAAATGAAGTATAGTATCTACATTTATATATTGGTAATGGCCGGTGTAACCTACCTAATCCGTATGCTGCCATTAGTCCTTTCAAAAAAGGAAATCACAAATGTTTACATAAAATCATTTTTATATTATGTTCCTTATGCATGTCTTGCTGCCATGACATTTCCGGCAATACTTTTTTCTACTGCATGCTGGATATCTGCCCTTGCCGGCTTTATCGTAGCGATAATTGCCTCATACAAAGAAAAGAGCCTGCTTACCGTGGCTCTTCTCGCTTGTATTACAGTATTTATTGTTGAAAGGGTTATTGACTTTATATAGTGTTTATTCGTCCTTATCAATTTCCTTCGTCATAAGGTGATAACCCGAAACAGCATATCCATTTTTCTTATATGCAGCCACCGCTGCTATATTTTCCTGTTCAACCTCAAGCTTAAACCTTACTGCATCAGGGTATAAGCCCTCAACCTGCTGAAAAAACTCGGTTCCATATCCCTTTCCCCTGTAAGCCGGTTTGAAATATAAATCCTCAATCCACACACAGAGACCACCATATTCAGTGGTATAGCTCTTTGCAATCATGGTATATCCTATAATATCCCCATCCTGTAAAAAAACATATCCATCAATATATGGATTATCTGACAGACATGCTTCTATACTCTGTCTCAACACTCTGTCTGATGATCTATGGATAAGTGCCGGAGAATCGTAAAAATCTCTCATCATGGCAAATAGCTCTTCTATGTTATCTTGTGAAATCTTTTGAATTATCATATTGTCCTCCATAGCACTGTGCGTGGCAAACAAACATTCAAACGCTGTTTATAGCTTACACCATTCTAATATTTTCTACAATAAAAGGTCTTCTCCATCTAATTTCGCCTCTATAAGCTTATCTCCGTCATAGCTTAGCTTTAAAGAGAAAAACTCACTGGATGTTTCAAGGAGCTTAAGAAATATTTTGTCCCCTTCCCAAATAGGAAGATGATAGACATCTGACTTACTAACCCACTCAAGCACACCCTCATTACATTCTGAAATATCTCCGGAAAAGTCATCCGCCGTGTAAAGAAACATGTACTCTGTATGATACTCATTTGATATAAAGGTTATGATACCCCGCAGCTTCCATGATTTCAGTGTAAGGCCTGTTTCTTCCTTGACCTCCCGGAGAAGACATTCCTCAGGGGCTTCATCCTCCTCAAAATGTCCGCCTACACCAATCCACTTATCCTTATTGATATCATTTTCCTTTTTTATTCTATGCAGGAGCAGGTACTTATCGTCCCGTTCTATATAGCATAATGTAGTAAGCTTAGATTTCATTTTTCTCCTTTATAAATATCACACATACAATAGCTTTCTTACTGACAATGACAATTCCAATAAATTTGCCCTGGTCATCCACAACAGGTGTCTTGCGTTAATTACAACTGTATTTCATCTTCACATTCTGCCATTGCCTGTAATGTCATGGTCAAAAGCTTATCCAGTTCCCAACCCAATTGTTCTGCCCCTCGCTCAATTACTTCACGGGAACATCCGGCTGCAAAGCCCTTACTCTTGTATTTTTTCTTAAGTGATTTAAGCTCCATATCCTTGGTGCTCTTTGACGGACGCATCAAAGCAGCCGCCCAGATAAGTCCGGTCAACTCATCAACCGCAAACAGCACCTTTTCCATCTCATGCTCCGGTGCAACGTCAAGTGTCACTCCACATTCAATGGTTATTCCATATCCGTGTGATACTACTGCATGAATAATATCCTCAGAAACGCCACCCTTTCGAAGTAGTTCAGGTGCTTTCAAACAATGCTCTGCAGGATATAACTCAAAATCAATATCGTGCAGCAATCCAACTATCCCCCAATATTCAGCATCAGCTCCATATCCCAATTCCTTTGCAAACCATTTCATCACTGCCTCTACGGTAAGTGCGTGTTGAATATGAAACGAATCCTTATTGTATTGTTCTAACAATTTAAAAGCCTCATCTCTTGCAATATATTCCATTGTACTCATCCTTTCCAATCTGTCTAATATAAATAAATTCAACTACTTTTTTATTATCTTTGGATTGTATATCACTTTTCGTATCCTGTCCATACATTCTGTTATAATGCCCCTAGGTGCCGCTACATTAATACGCTGAAAGCCTTTTCCTGTAGCACCAAAAATCTTACCACTATCAAGCCACAGCTTCGCACCATATATAATCCGCCTGTCAAGCTCATCTGCATCGATTCCCAAGCCTCTAAAATCAAGCCATACAAGATAAGTACCTTCACCTTCTATCATGGTCACTCCAGGTAAATTATTTTTCACATAATCTTTTACATATGTGATATTGCCCTTTATATAGGAATGCATTGCCTGATACCACTCTTCTCCATCCATATACGCCGTCTTAGTTGCAACGAGACCAAGGACACTAAGCTGACTGACTCCTGCAGCTTCTATCTGCTTTCGAAACCTGGCTTTTAGCTTCCTATTTGGTATAAAAATATTAGATATCAGCATACTTGCAAGATTAAAGGTTTTACTTGGCGAAGTACAGACAATGGAAATATCTTCATATTCCTTTTTGACCGAAGCAAACACCCTATGTTTTCCTTTAAATATAAAATCATTGTGTATCTCATCGCTGACAACAATAACACTATGTTTCAAACAGATATCCCCAAGCCGGAGTAACTCCTCCTCTGTAAAGACCCTTCCAGTCGGATTGTGAGGATTACAAAGCAAAAATAATTTTATACCATTATCTACTATTTTTCTCTCAAAATCCTCAAAATCTATATGATATCTGTTATCGTCTCCAAGATATAAATCGTTGCTGACTACAACTCTGTCATTATCCTCAATTACTTCAGAAAACGGATAATACACAGGCTGTTGTATCAGAACCGAATCACCTATTTCCGTGTATGCCTTCACAGCCGTGGCTAATGCAAACACAACACCCGGTGTCTTAATCAGCCACCTTTCTTCCACATCCCAGTCATGATGCTTTTTCATCCAACCGGCAACTGCCTCAAAATAAGGACGCTGAACCTCGCTATAGCCAAAAATTCCATGCTTCACCCTCTCAATAATTGCATCTTCTACATAGGAGGAGGTCTTAAAATCCATGTCAGCCACCCACAGTGGAAGAATATCCTCAGGAAAACCTTTCCTGACTGCGAAATCGTATTTAATACTATCTGTACCTTTTCTGTTAATTATTTCATCAAAATTCAAGTTTCTCTCCGGCATACAAATTATTCCCTTCCATTTCCTATCAATATGCTAGAATTACATATGTATAATACATCTTGTCATAACAATTGTAAATTCTCTGTTTG
>JBJENB010000237.1:0-15599 GCA_051879975.1 Wujia sp. | reverse complement strand
TATCTATGACTCCTTATCAAGTAAAATACTTAATCTACACGTTTAATCTCATCAATTATTCTATTGGGATTATCAAAAAAGATTTTCTCCGCATAATACATTCCATATTTTTTGCTGACATAGTCAAAGCATTCTGCCAAATTATTGGTTCTTCCGGTTGTACTATGGGTGTCACTTGCAACTATATCAACCAAGGACTTTTTCAGCAGCTTTTTAGTACACTTTTTCATGGTACTACCATCAATGCCTAATATGCTGTTGGCATTGATCTGAATCAACGCCCCCATAGCTGACAGTTCACCCACCAACTCAGGTTTGTCTGCAAAGCATGCATATCGCTCTGCATGGGCAATGATCGGAATATAGCCACAGGACAACAAATCCCTGGCAGTTTTCTCGATATATGAAAAACCGGATTTATAACTATATTCCGTCAAAATATAATCCGTATCCCCCAAGCCTTTGCATCTTCCGGATGAAAGGTTATCCATAATCTGACTGTCCACATGGTATTCGCAGCCCAGATACAGCTCAACGCCTATATCCTCAGCCTTTTCTCTTAGTAAGATATAATTTTTCTGAATCAAATCCATAGAGGTTTCAAACATTCCCAAGCGGTAATGTGGTGTCAGAATAATATACCTTATTCCCTGCTGATATGCATTTTCCAACATAGCTATTGATTCATCTATTCTTTTCGGTCCATCATCTACACCAAATAAAGTGTGATTGTGAATATCAATAAACAATTGTTTTCTCCTCTGCATTTCTAATGCTTATGATACATTCTGTCAACCTCTTCATACTTAGGCTCACAGGTAAGCTGCATGCCAAGCTTTTTAAATATCTGTTCATCCACCGAAGAAAGCAAAACCGTCGAGTGAACCTCACAGCCCTTTAATTTCGGCAACTGTTCCATGGCTTTTAGTGCCAAGGTACTGCTATCTGCAGTAGAGGAAAGTGCTATCAATATTTCATCAGTATGCAATCTTGGATTTCTGCTGCCAAGATACTCTGTTTTCAAGCTCTGAATAGGCTTTATGGTCTCAGGTGCAACCAGCTTGACCTCATGGTCAATTCCTGCAAGAACCTTGATTGCATTTAACAGAGCTGCGGCAGAAGCTCCACAGAGATCACTGGTTTTACCGGTGACAATTGTTCCGTCCGGAAGCTCTATTGCCACTGCCGGATGACCTGTATGTTCCTCTCTTTCCAGTGCCTTGACTGCTACCTTTCTGTCTTTAATATTGATTCCTGCCTGCTTCATGAGAAGCTCAAGCTTAAGGATATCATCCTTGGATTCTCCGTTACGCTTTCTGTCACACAGACACTTATAATATCTTCTGATTATCTCCTGCTTTGATGCATTGCAACATACATCATCGTCAACTATGCAGTTTCCTGCCATATTTACTCCCATATCTGTAGGGGACTTATACGGGCTTTCCCCTGCAATAAGCTCAAACATGGCATTGAGAACAGGAAACACTTCAATATCACGATTGTAATTTACGGTCGTCTCCCCATAGGCCTCAAGGTGGAACGGGTCAATCATATTGACATCATTTAAATCAGCTGTTGCCGCCTCATACGCCAGATTAACAGGATGCTTCAGTGGAAGATTCCATATCGGGAAGGTCTCAAACTTCGCATACCCAGCCTTGATTCCTCTCTTGTGTTCATGATACAGCTGTGACAGACAGGTTGCCATTTTACCGCTTCCCGGACCCGGTGCAGTGATAACCACCAATGGTCTCTCTGTTTCAATATATTCGTTTTTGCCATATCCCTCATCACTGACAATCTTAGCAATATCACTTGGATATCCCGGTATCTTATAATGGCGATATGACTTAATTCCAAGCTCCTTTAATCTGTTCTGAAATCTCTCGGCTGCCGGCTGACCTGCAAACTTAGTGAGGCAGACACTTCCCACAAATAAACCTATCTCCTGAAACTCATCAATCAGACGAAGCACATCTAAATCATAGGTTATTCCGTAGTCACCACGAATTTTATTTCCCTCTATATCTTCAGCACTTATTACTATAACAATCTCTACCTGTTCCTTGAGCTGAAGAAGCATCTGAAGCTTTGAATCCGGCTGAAATCCCGGCAAAACACGGGATGCATGATAATCGTCAAAAAGCTTTCCTCCAAATTCCAGATACAGCTTGTTATCAAACATGGATATTCTCTCTCTGATACGTTCAGCCTGCATCTTCAAATATTTGTCATTATCAAATCCTATTCTCATAATTAGTAAACCTTTCGGAAACAACATTTCCCCTATCATAATATTTATAAAATATATAATAAACAAATTCACGCAATATAGCAAGTGTCATAATCAAAAGAAATATTTATTATCTATCAAGGACTTTTGCAAGGAATTTTGCAAGAATATCTAATGCCTTGTCCAGCTTATCCATATCTATATTAGAATAATTCAGAATAAACTGATGCTTATCCACCTTTTTTTTGCTCATATCAAAGCTTGTCACAGCCCTTATCTTTATTCCTTCTGCCATTAGTCCCTCTTCGATGTATGAGTCAGTGAGCTCAGTATTAAATTCCATTATGAAATGTAATCCTGAATCATTCTCAACAATTCTGCATTCCTCCTCTTTCCAATGCTTCCTTATTATATCAAGTATTGCATTTCTTCTGCGTCCATAATGCAACCTCATTCTGTTGATATGTTTTTCAAAAAAGCCCTGACTGATAAATGCCGCCAGCGTATATTGCTCAAAGGTAGATACGGTGCATGAATAAAAGCCCAACCGCCTGTAAAATTCATTCACAAGATGCTCCGGCAAAACCATGTAGCTTATTCTTATGGTGGAGGTTAAAGATTTAGAAAATGTATTCATATAGATAACCTTCTCACAGGCATCAAGACTCATAAGCGGCGGTATAGGTCTGCCCTTTAACCTGAACTCACTGTCATAATCATCCTCTATGATATATCTGCCTTCCTTCTCGTTTGCCCATGCCAAAAGCTCATATCTCCTGCTTACGGGTGTGGTGATTCCGGTTGGAAAATGATGTGTCGGACTGATATGTGCTATGTCAGCCCCTGTTTTTCTCAAAGCTTCAACAGACATTCCCTGCCGGTCTATCTCCGCCAGTGTACAGCGTGCATAATTGCTCTCGTATATCTGTCTGATTTTTTTATAACCGGGATTTTCTACGCAGTACAGCCTGTCTCTGCCCAGAAGCTTGATCAGTAAGCCATATAGATATTCTGTTCCTGCACCTACTATAATCTGATTGGCAGATACCTGCATGCCTCTGAAGGAGGTCAGATAATTAGCGATGGCTTCCCTCAGCTCCTCAACGCCTCCACAGGGCGACACCTGCAAAAGCTCCTCCTCACGCATGGAAATTGTCTCGCGCATAAGTCTTGCCCACACGGAAAATGGGAAATCTCCGGCACTGGTTCTGTTGGAGGAAAAGTCGAACCACACATCCTCCTCCGCAGGCAACACAATATCCACATCATTCGTAATTACCGGCCTTATCTTCTTTATGCCCGATATGTCAGCCACATAGTACCCTCTTTTCGGAAGGGCATACAAATAGCCCTCACTTATCAACTGGTCATATGCATTTTCAACCGTAATGGTACTAACTCCCAGATTGTTTGCTAACATTCTTTTTGAGGGAAGCTTCTCATTTGGCTCAAGCTTTCCGCTACTTATGTCGTTTTTTATATTCTCGTACAGACTCTTATACAGTGCTCCACCGGTGGTGGTCAAATCATAGGTAAGCATATCCTTATCTCCAAATCTGGCATTTTATTTTTTCTTATTTTGAACATTTTTATAATATCAATTTGGTTATAACATAGCAACCAAAGAATTGCAAGTCAAGGAGGATTATTATGGACAATACACAGTATGATTTAAATAAGGGTTTGGCACAGATGCTTAAGGGCGGTGTCATTATGGATGTTACAACACCCGAGCAGGCTAAAATCGCAGAGGCAGCAGGTGCCTGTGCAGTTATGGCATTGGAGCGTATTCCGGCAGACATCAGAGCAGCAGGCGGTGTATCTCGTATGAGTGACCCTAAGATGATTAAGGGAATTCAGGATGCTGTCAGCATTCCGGTTATGGCTAAATGTCGTATCGGACATTTTGTTGAGGCACAGCTTCTTGAGGCCATTGAAATTGATTATATAGACGAGTCAGAGGTTCTCTCTCCGGCAGATGACCTTTACCACATCAATAAGCGTGACTTTAAGGTACCTTTCGTATGTGGTGCCCGTGATTTAGGTGAGGCACTGAGAAGAATCAACGAAGGTGCTTCCATGATTCGTACCAAGGGTGAGCCGGGAACCGGTGATATTGTACAGGCTGTAAGACATATGAGAAAAATGAACTCAGAGATTGCTAAAATATCTTCCATGAGAGAGGATGAATTGTTTGAAGCAGCAAAGCAGCTCCAGGTTCCTTATGATCTTGTACTGTATGTTCATGACAACAAGAGACTCCCTGTTGTAAACTTTGCCGCAGGTGGTGTGGCTACTCCTGCTGACGCAGCACTTATGATGCAGCTCGGCGCAGAGGGTGTATTTGTCGGTTCCGGCATATTTAAGTCAGGAAATCCTGCAAAGAGAGCAAGTGCTATCGTTAAGGCAGTAACCAACTACACTGATGCAAAGCTTATCGCAGAGTTATCAGAAGACCTCGGCGAGGCAATGGTCGGAATAAACGAGAATGAAATAAAGCTTATCATGGAAGAAAGAGGACAGTAAGATGAAAATTGGTATTCTGGCAGTTCAGGGCGCTTTTATAGAGCACAGAAAAACATTGGAAAAGCTGGGTTGTGAATGTGTGGAATTGCGTCAAAAATCTGACATAGACGGACTGGACGGCATAGTCCTTCCCGGCGGAGAAAGCACAGTTCAGGGTAAGCTTCTAAGAGAGCTTGATATGCTGGAGCCATTGAGGCAATTAATCATGGGTGGCACACCGATACTTGCCACCTGTGCCGGTCTCATTTTATTAGCTGAAAAGCTGAGCAATGATCCAAATGTTCATCTTGGCACTCTTCCTGTTACAGTTCAGAGAAATGCCTATGGCAGACAGCTTGGAAGCTTTGTCACAACAGCACCCTTCGGGGATTTGGGTGATTGCGAGATGACATTTATCCGTGCACCATACGTTGAGGAAGCCGGCGAAGGTGTATCTGTCCTCGCCACGGTTCAGGATAAAATCGTAGCTGTCAGATACAAAAATCAGCTGGCACTGGCCTTCCACCCTGAATTAAATCAGGATACGCGAATCCACGAATATTTTGTGGATATGGTAGCTTCTGCTACTAAGTAATTTCATACCGTATTTCAGAAAAGGAAATGGGCTGGTCACTTTTTCGGTATCTTTACATTACACAGGATTATGGCTCCGAGAACAAGCAGCACTCCAATGACATGCTGGAGAAGCAGCTCCTCATGATACACCAATACCCCAAGCAAAGTGGCTGTCATCGGCTCAACAGATGCTATAATTGCTGCCTGACTGTTATCCATGTCCTTAAGTCCCAGTGTATATACTATGTAAGGAATTACCGTGCTCACCAGACCAAAGAGCATACAAAAGCCTACAGTATCAATGTCCTTAAAACATCCGTCAAGTATAGCGCTCCTATCGCATAATGGTATCGTTCCAATCACCGCAAAGAAAAATGTATAGAAGGATATCGTTAGCGAATGATAGCCTTTTTTTATTGCGAAGCGACTGAATATAGAATATAGGGCATAGCCTAATCCCGCTCCAAGTCCCACCAGTATTCCTCCGGCGCTTAACCCGGACTCCGTTCCCACAAGTCCTGTGACAAGTACACAGCCAAGAAAGGTTGCCACCAGCGACACAAGCTTAACCATGGTTATTTTTTCATGGAATATGATAGCTGACAGTATCATAACTATAGCCGGGGCTGTATAAAGTAATATTGCAGCCACAGAAAGAGATGTCATGGTAATGGCTTTAAAATAGCAGTAATTAAAGAACACTATGCTCAGTATTCCCGTTCCCAGAAAGCACCAGATATCCTTCAAACGTATTTTAAGCATTTTTTTATCGTAGAAGAAAAGGAACAGAAATAAGAGCAGCACCGTAGTAGCCGCCCTTATTGCCACAATATCCATGGATGCAAAGCCCATGGTATTCAGTCTTCTCACAAATATTCCAATCATGCCCCATAATATACCGGCTGACAAAACCAAAAATGGTGACACTTTCTTCATGAAACAATCCTCCATAAATAAAATGAAGCCCGCTGATGCGTGCGTAGGTCATCAAACTTCGTTTGGTGACAAGAATTACGACCCGCTTCCGTCATATTTTGATGCACCCTTCATCCATACCCTGTAGCTAAGATAGAAAAATGTCGCCCCTATCACAGGCGAAAGCCATGACAGCAATGGTATTTTATCCGGTCTTAGGATAACCAGACTAGGATAATATGCAATGAATGCCACAGGAAATACAAAGGTAAAAATAAATTTAAAAACTGAATTGTAAATCGTAACCGGATACTTTGCATAATCCTTCAGCTTAAGGGACAAATCAAGTATGTAAAATGAATTCTGTATCCAAAAGCATGTAGCCGCAGCCAAGGTTTGCATGGACATCATGATTAGAGATGCGGTAATCAGGAAAATGATGACCTTAACTATCATACATATGGTAACCGGAAGGGCAAGTCTGTTCCATGAATACACTATGGTTCCTATTCCGAAGAACAGCTGTCCTAACCCCTTGATATCAAACACCTCTGATTCGTAATAAAAGAACAGATTGATTGGTCGAAAGCAATATTTTATAAAATCTCCATCATATACATAACGTCTCAAATTCCAATTATTATCCAGCAGACACTGGGTAGGGGTTATCGCCACCAACGAAAATCCGTACAAGAACAGCATTTCATAGTATCCCCAGCCATTGATTGAGGGAAAGCGGTTGAACATCAGCCAAAAGGCAACAAAACCCACTATATTGGTCGTAATCATTCCCAGAGTTGAGATGATAAAATCCGCCCTGTAGCTCATTTTGCTCTTGATATCCTGTGCTATTATTTTAAAATATATTCTTATATAAAACGAAAAACCTCTTTTATTCAGCTCCATATCTAACCTCCATTTACAGTAACCTGCTTAATTGAAATCCGCCAAAAGAGATTACTTAACACCGACATGGCAACCGCCCATATAAGCGAGATACCCAATTTATCTATTACCATATCCATATCCGGATTCCCATTAAGCAACAGAGTCAATGGCGTATCATAGATTGCGCGAAAAGGTAACACATCCACTACTGCCCTCATTCCCTCAGGGAAAAATGCCAGAGGAATTGTTGCACCGGATAGCAGAGTCACTACTGCCTGTTTCATAATATTTATGCCCCATATAGACTCAGTATATAGGCATATAGTACCAATAAAGAAATCAATATTGTAGTTTATCACCACAGCAAGAATCACGGAAACAATAAAATACAACAGGTTTATTCCCAGAGTAATTGTGCTCCCAGTAATAATACGCACAATAATGAAAGTAGGAATAAAGGTAAAAACAAAATTTACGATAAAGCTTCCTGAACAGCTCCAAAACAGATATTTCTTATATCTTAACGGTCTGAGCAAATTCAGGGCAATCTTGCCACTTTGAATATCCCTTCCTATCTCCCATACCACATACATCTCCATGAAATTAAATAGTGCCGTTGCCAATACAAGGTAAATCATAGTACTTTCAAATGTCATGCCATTAACCACGTCTGTTCCGGCAGATGCAAAAATTGCCTTCCATACAAAGTAGATTAATGTAAGATATAAAAGGTTTCCTATAACCATTACAAAAAGAGACAAGCGATAGGTAACACATTCTATAATACCTGCTCTGGTCAGGGCAAAATATTTTTTCAGATTCATTAAATCCCCTCCCTGTAAATCTTTTTGATGACATCCTCGGTGGATATTTCCTCCAACTGCATATCCTTAATGCTGTGTTTTTCCTGAACAAGCCCCAGCACTTTAAGGACACTCACCTTGTCCTCATTAACAAGTATGGAAATCCACTCCTCATCATTGGATACATGGACATCTAAGGCTGATAGCTCCTTCGTTAATTCCACCATCATATCTGACATACTTTCTCTCGGACGAACCTTAAGCGTTCTGTAAGATCCAAAAAATTTACGAAGATGTTCAATATCGTTATCATACAGCAGCTTACCCTTATCTATAATGATAATTCTTTTGCACAAGGCATCCACATCACCCATGTCATGGGTTGTCAGAATAACTGTTGTGTTCTTCTGTCTGTTCAGCTCAGCAATCAGCTCACGTATTTTGCTCTTCATGGCTACATCAAGACCAATTGTAGGCTCATCCAAAAAAACCACCTTAGGATTATGTAGGAAGGCTGCCAGAATATCGCTTAGGGTTCTCTGACCAAGAGACATCTGTCTGACAGGCTTATGCAGTATCTCGTCAATATTTACCAATGAAGCATAAAGCTCCAGCATCTCATCATAGTTATTCTGAGGTATCTGGTATATATCCTTTAACAGCTTAAAGGATTCTATCAGTGGCAACGCCCACCACAGCTGTGAGCGTTGACCGAAGACAACACCAATTTCCTGCGAGTTCTTTGTTCTGTTTTTGTACGGAATACGATTATTTACCATCAAATCTCCCCCTGATGGCTCCAAGACTCCTGTCATCATCTTGATTGTAGTGGATTTTCCTGCACCATTTGGTCCTAAAAAGCCCACGATTTCACTCTGTTTTACAGATAGAGAAATATTATCAACAGCACGGACAGTTTTATAATCACGGGAGAATAAATCCATGAAGCTTCCCTTTAATCCCTCTCGTCTGTTCAATACCTTGAATTCCTTAGTCACATTTTTTAATTCGATTATCTTTTCCATAGCTCTCTTCCCCTTATATAAATGGTACTGTAGACAAGTCTGTTTCAAACCTTACCCCTTCAAATTAGGCATTCACTCCGTTTTGCAGATAAACGAAAACGGTCGATAGCGAAATTATAGCCATCGACCGTCTACGAGTCAAGTTATATTATGTATATGAACAAAAGTAGGTCATCTACAACCTTATTCTGATTGTTGTTCCTTTCCCAATTTCACTATTCAGTTCTATCTCACCATCATGCAGCTCCACAATATGCTTTACAATGGCAAGCCCAAGTCCTGTTCCTCCGGTCTCCCTGGAACGACTTTTATCTACCCTGTAAAAGCGTTCAAACACCCTGCTTTGTTCCTCCTTAGGAATTCCAATTCCTGTATCAGTAACAACCAATTCCGCCTGATTTTCAACCTCTCTCACGATAATCTCTACTGAACCATTTTGTACATTATATCTTATTGCATTTTCTACCAGATTATCAATAAGCTCAACCAAAAGACTTTTGTTGGAGGTGACAAAGCACTTCTCACCTTGCAGGGTTATTTTTATATTTTTTCCTCTTGCATTGTTTTTTAGGAGTTCTATCCTGTCCTCCACTATTTCATACAGGTCAAGCTTCGAAAAGTCCGGAATGCTTTCCTTATGATCCAATTCAGATAATCTGATGATATCATTTACCAGTGACACCAGTCTGTCGGCATGTTTCCTGATTTCTCCTGCAAACTTAATCTGTTGCTCCTCATCCACCATACGATTTTCAATGAGCTCAGCATATCCCGATATAGCAGTAATCGGCGTTTTCAATTCATGAGATACATTAGCGGTAAAATCCTGTCTGCTTTTTGCTGCCGCCAAAATATCCTTATGCTGCTCCCTGATTCGCGTAACAAAAGGAGCCAGCTCTTTATACGGCGCTACGCCATTCACATTATCCAGGTCATCAGCCATAACACTGATAGGCTCCAAAAGCTGTCTTGTAAGCATATGACTTATGACAATACATAACTCAATAATAATCACTATGATCAGTAATACAATAGGAAATGTTGATACAAAAACACTAAAAATACTTCTTGCCTCTGTGGCAACACGGAGGACCGTTCCATCATCCAGAAGAACCGCATAATAAAAGGTTCTCATATTCATCGTATCAGACTTTCTGACTGACTCTCCTATTCCATATTCAAAGGCATCCTGTACCTCCGGTCTGTCTAAGTGATTTCCCAAATTAGTGGCATCATTGTCAAAGAGAACATCTCCGTTGCTAGAAATCCATGTTATTCTTAATTCCCTGTCACCGGCAATGGTTTCATTTTCCTTAAGCTTTGACAATCCCGTTACAGATATGATTCTTGCTTCCATTCGTAGGTCTTTTTTTACCTGCTCCTGAAACAAATCATAATATACAAATGTAATACTAAGAACGGTAGCCAATACCGCCAAAACAGAAATAGCAATTAATCTCAGATTTATTTTCTGCTTCATTCTGCAACGTACCCCACATTTCTAACTGTCTTAATATGCTCTCCGGCTGATTTTAGTTTTTGACGAAGGGTCTTAATATGCATGTCTACCGTTCTGGACTCACCTTCAAATTCAGTATCCCATACATTTAACATAATCTGGTCTCTGGACAGCACGATTCCCTTATTTAATATAAGATATTTTAATAATTCATGCTCCTTAAAGGTCAACTCTATCGTTTCTCCGTCAACCTCACATTTATGTCTCACATTATCTATTACAATCGAACCGAGTCTGAGCTTCTCTTCCTTTTCACCCTCACATCTTCTAAGCAGAGTCTTAACCCTCGTAATTAATTCCATAACAGAAAAAGGTTTTTTAATATAATCATCCGCACCATTATCTAAGCCTCTAATCAAATCAACCTCAGAAGTTTTCGCTGTAACCATAATAATTGGAAGCTTCTTTGTCTCCTGCATAGACCTTAATTTCTTGACGATGGTATTGCCATCTGAATCAGGAAGCATTACATCCAATACTAATAAATCCGGCAATATCTCCGATATTTTCTCAAAAAAGGAGTTCGCATTTTCAAATTCACAAACCTCGTGTCCACTGTTTTTTAATGCAATGGTTTCAATTTCTCTTATACTTTCATCATCTTCAACTACATAGATCAGACTCATCTACTTACCTTCTTTCTTAACGAGTATTCTATACTTCTCCTGCCATTTTGCAACCTCATCAGCAAACCATTTTGTCTGCTTGACATTTGTATCTATATACTCATGTGTACCAAATACATCCTCGCTAACCTGAATCATACAAACAGCAATATTAGAACAATGGTCGGAAACGCGTTCCAAATCTGTAATGATATCCTCCAGGGCTATTCCTAACTCTATGGTACATTTTCCGTTGCGAAGACGCCTAATGTGATTCTGTCTGAGGGCAATATTTAATCCGTCAATTGCATCCTCCAAAGGTTCAACCATCCTTGCACCTTCAATATCCTTATTGGCAAATATATCAACTGTCATTTCAACAATCTCATGTATTGCCGACATAAGTATATCCAGCTCCTTCATAGCCTTTTTTGAAAATGCCTGATTTTTTTCCTTCATTTCTTTTGCAGAATCCAAAATATTCACCGCATGATCAGAGATACGTTCCAAATCGCTGGTACAGTGCAATAATACAGACAGGGTTTGCGAATCCGGCTGCGACAGGTTTCTACCTGAGAGCTTTACCAGATAGGTTCCCAAGATATCCTCATAGGAATCTATAAGCTGCTCCTTTCTGACAATTTCAGAAGCCACATCTTCATTATATTCATGCAGTATTTGAAGTGCAAGAAAAATACATTCTCTGGTTTCTCTTGCCATTGAAGCCGCCGCGGTTCTACATAGCTCCATAGCAAATGCAGGCTTGCCAAGAAAACGCTCATCTAAGGAAGTAAGCTCTGTCGGAAGCTCCTTCTCATGGGCTGCTTCACCAATTTCATCCTGCTTATCCTTGACAGTAATGGTTGCCAAACGTACCAGTCCATTTGCAAATGGGAACAGTACAATAGTACAGCCAATGTTAAACAGACTGTGTATTACTGCTATACCCACTGCACTGGCAGAAGCATCCAAAAAGGCAAAATGAGCAAAGCTGTTTACACCATAAAATACAATCATAAAAATTGCTGTTCCTATCAGGTTGAAATACAAATGAATCATTGACGCCCTTCGAGCGTTCTTATTTGCTCCCACAGAGGAGATTATTGCTGTTACACAGGTTCCGATATTCTGACCCATAATAATAGGAATTGCAGTACTGTAACCCACCGCTCCTGTAAGGCACAAAGCCTGCAATATTCCCACAGAGGCCGATGAGCTCTGAATCACGGCAGTCAAGAGAGCTCCTGCCATCATACCTAGTATAGGATTTGAAAACATCGTCAAAATACCTGTGAATTTATCGTTATACGCCAAGGGAGATACCGCTCCACTCATTGTTTCCATACCAAACATTAAAATTGCAAAGCCCAGAAAAATCGTTCCAATATCCCTCTTCTTATCATTATGCTTTGCGGTCATTGTAAGGACAATTCCAATAGCCGCTAAAATAGGTGAAAACGAGCTTGGCTTTAATAAATTGACAAATACATTACTTCCTGATATGCCGACCAGAGAAAGCAACCATGAAGTAATTGTTGTTCCAACATTGGCACCCATGATAATACCAACTGCCTGTCCCAGCTGCATTATCCCTGAATTAACAAAGCCCACCACCATTACCGTTGTGGCAGATGATGACTGAATAACTGCTGTTACCAGAGCTCCCAATAGCACAGCCTTTAGCCTGGTGGAGGTCAAGCGTTCCAGAATGTTCTCCATCTTACCGCCGGAAAGCTTTGACAAGCTCTCCCCCATAACATTCATACCATACAAAAAGAGGGCTAATCCACCTATTGCTGTAAGAATTCCAAAAATATCCATTAGATTTTACCTCTATGTTTTTACATATTTTTTACGTATTTTTAACATTAGTATATCTTCCGAATGTAAAATCTATATATGTATTTATGTAAATTCTATGTAAAGTTTATAGTTTTCGTCCCAATGCTACAAGGATATCCCATACTGTTGCGATTCCATAATATCTATCCTTCTTTAAGACAACAAAGGGTTCCATAATTCTCTTTTCGCCTCTTGACATGAGCTTTCCAACACCATATTTAAGGGATTTCTCCGAATCAATTATGAGAACATCCGTATTCATAATTGTCTCCAGGTTCTCCCTGTAATCTCTTCTATTATCTTCTCCTGAAATAATATCATTTCTGTATATTAAGCCATAAAATCTGCATTTGTTATCAACCACGGCAATATAATCCAGATTGTTATTTGTAAAAATAGACCTTGCATGCTCAATATTACAGCTAGGATATAAAACCATACCCATCTTACATATATCTCCGATATTATTTTTCTTATTCTTATTGTCCTTTTGATAATGAAGTATTTTATTCTTTATCTTCTGGCTTACATCTTCAAAGGATTTCTCAGGTCGCCCAAGAAGATAACCCTGTCCCAATAACACTCCATTATTAATAAGACATTCCAGCTCCTCCTCTTTTTCTATTCCCTCTGCTATGAGCTCATATCCCATGCTGTCACAGTAATGAACCAGCATACGAATCAATGAGCGCTTAGATTTGTCTTTATGAATATCATGTATCAGCTCATAATCAATTTTTACATATTTCGGCTGAATATTCTGAAGTCTGTTAAGACCGGAATAGCCGGCTCCCAGGTCATCAAGTGCCACCTCATAGCCCTGACTCTCATAATGCTTTAAAATTTTACGTATTTTTTCACAATTCTCAAAGTCACTTCTCTCAGTCACCTCGAAGACAATATCCTTTGCACTTAATGAATATTTTTCAAGCTTTTCCTTGGTAAAACCTGATTCAAAATTCTTGTCCTGTAGCAAATTTCCGTCAATATTTATAAACAGCTTAACTCCCTTAGGCTTCGAGGTCGCATTTTTGATAGCCTCTGTTCTGCAAAGCTTTTCAAGCTCCCATAGTCTTCCTATCACAGCAGCCCCCTCAAACAACTGTAAAATACTCACGGTAGCGTTCTCAAGAGAAATCCTGCTAAGTGCTTCGTAGGCTACGATCCTTCCATCCAGCAAAGAAACAATTGGCTGATAAACCGGATATAGTGCCTTATTATCTATAATCTCTTTAATCTCATCAATTTCTGATTCCTTCATATAATCCCCTTTTAATCACAACTTATCACCGGACATTTCACCCACTACAATCCTATTTATAATTACCAGCAAAATCAATTGTCCCCAATTGCGCTATACGCCTGTTCGTAAAGAAGCTCCTGTGCGTTTATCGGAGTATCATTTATTTTTCTGCTTTCATATACTCCACTGTTATTTTGCTCCTTCCCCTTCTCATCATCACGAAGCAACAGGTCAAATAAATTACTGATACGCACCTTAATAGCTTCATCCAAAATAGGGACAGCAACTTCAACACGTCTTGTTGTGTTTCTGGTCATAAAATCTGCAGAAGATATATATATTTTTTTATTCTCTCCATCACCAAATATGTATATTCTGCTATGTTCCAGGAAACGTCCTACTATACTAATGACAGTTATATTGTCGGTTAAGCCCGGTATGCCCGGTTTCAGGCAGCATATGCCTCTCACGATCAAGTCAATTTTTACACCGGCCTGACTGGCTATTATAAGTTTATCAATCAAAACCTTATCTGTTAATGAATTAATCTTGATTCCTATATATCCGGTATTTCCATTTTGAGCATTGGAAATCTGCTGGTCTATCAGCTCTATTATTTTATTTTGTAAGCACTTTGGTGCCACCAATAGCTCTTCCGTCTTATCAACTGTTTCACCCTTTTGCAGTGCATCAAATACAGCGGCTGCATCCCTGCCAATTCTTTGATTAGCAGTCATAATTGATAAATCTGTATATAACCTGGCTGTTTTTTCATTGTAATTACCGGTCCCGATTTGTGTAATGTAGCTGTGTTCCATATTTCCATCCCTTCGGGTGATAAGGCAGAGCTTTGAATGTACCTTGTAATCTCCCAGACCATACAGAATCTGACAACCGGCTTCCTCGAGACGCTTTGACATTTCTATATTGTTCGCTTCATCAAATCTGGCTCTAAGCTCAACCAGCACTACAACCTCTTTGCCGTTTTCCGCAGCCTCAATGAGCGCATCAACAATTTTGCTGCGTTCCGCAACCCTATATAAAGTCATTTTTATTGACACCACCGAATCATCCTCAGCGGCCTCCTCCAACAGCCTCAAAAATGGTTTCATTGACTCAAAAGGATATGAAAGCAAAATATCCTTTCTTTCAATTTGCTCTATAACACTGGTCTTTAAATCCACCTCTGCAGAGTTCCGTGGACTACGTTTTTCGTAAAACAGCTCCGGCTTATCTCCCAGATAATTTTGAAGCTCAAATACAAAGGACATATCCAAAGGAGTCTCAACATCGATAAAATGTTTTACATCAACCATAAGATAATTTGACAATTCCTTCTTTGCCTGTTGATTTATTTTTCTGCTAAGCTCCACTCTTACCGGAGTCAGTCTGGTCCTCTTCTTAATCAGCTTCTCCATAATATCCCGGTAATCAAGGTCCTC
>JBJENB010000236.1:0-3809 GCA_051879975.1 Wujia sp. | reverse complement strand
ATATTTAAATGAGCATATTTTCCAGTCTTCTGATGAAATACATTCGGATGAAATTTCTGAAAATAAAGAAATTTATTCACCAATACTTACCAAATATACAAGAGACTATAAATCCTCTGAAACCTTTGTTGAACACGTGCCAAGTGCCTCTGTTTTATCTGATATTGTTGAAGCTTCAACTGAAAAAATATATTTAGGAATCACTCCACTGTATTTCCGAGAAAAAATAATTGGTTTTATTACCATGGACCATTTATATTGTAATTCCTATCTTCCTATGTTTTATACATGGTTAATTTGCACCTGTTCCAGTATAGGCAATCATTGTCTTCAGGTGGAGCTTAAAATGCTTATTGACACATTGGATAATATGTATATCAATGATTCCCTTACAGGCTTAAATAATCGCTTTGGATTACACAGATATGCTGAAAAGCTCATTAAACGGGCAGAAAGGGAAGGAAGATGTATTTTCGGCATAGAAATCGACTTGGACAGACTAAAAATAATTAACGATACCTATGGTCATACCGCCGGTGATAATGCTATTATTCAAATTGCAAATGCTATGCGGTTTGCCACTGATGATGGTTTCATACTTTCCCGTATCGGTGGCGATGAATACTTTATATTAGGTATGTGTGATGATGAAGGAGCAGCTCAAAGCTTCATCAATAAAGTAAATATATTTTTAGATACATACAATAATGACAATACACTCCCATATTATATTGAATGCAGTTGTGGTTATTTTGTATCTAAAACCGGCACACATGATTTAGAGGAAATCATGAAGATTACCGATATTGAAATGTACAAGGTTAAAAATAAAAAAAGAACAAAGTCAGAATAAAGTCAAAATCAAACAGGAGGCTAAGCTAAAAAGCTTAGCCTCCTGTTTGGTAATTATTTATCAGATAAATCCCATAGATTTTAAAAGTAATACAATTAATAATACCGGAGCAATATACTTAATCATAACAATATATAAATGCTTTCTGCCAAATTTTGCACCGGTTTTTTCGACCTCATCAATAATTACCTTCGGCTTCACAACCCAGCCGATAAGAATACAGGTAAATATTGCAACTAGAGGCATGAGACAATAATTACTTATATAGTCCATTATATCAAGTATTTGAGCGTCCGAGCCATTAGGTAATTGAATATTAAAGAATAGCTTATTATATCCTAAGCACACAATAACCGCTCCTATTAAAGCAATTACTAGCTCAATACAGCATGCCTTTACTCTGGTAAGCTTAAATTCATCCATAAAGCTTGATACTACAGCCTCCAACACAGAAACTGCACTGGTAAGTGCTGCAAATAAAACCATGGCAAAAAATATGGTTCCTATAATTCTTCCGGCTCCTCCCATCTCTGCAAAGACCTTGGGCAATGCCTTAAACATAAGACTTGGCCCCGACGAATCCATGCCCTCCTTACCCATAAAGGTATATACAGCCGGAATTATCATGACACCTGCTAAAAAGGCTATTGCTGTATCAAAAATCTCAATTTGGTTTATGGATTTAACCAGATTAGCGTCATCACTAACATATGAACCATAGGCAACCATTATACCCATAGCTACACTAATACTAAAAAACAACTGACCCATTGCATCAATAACAACATTTACAAAATGACTTAGGGTGATATCACTTATATCAGGAATAACATACACCTTGAGTCCTTCCAGACCGGTTCTTACATCCTGGCTTACAGGGTCTGTATGCTTTATTGTCAATGCAAAAACTGAAATAATAATTACCAGTACAAGAAGTAAAGGCATAATAATCCTTGAAGAGGATTCAATTCCTTTATTGACACCTCTAAATACAATAAAGGCTACCATGGCCATAAATACAACCATATAAACTATCGGTTCTATATCAGCAGTAATAAATGAACTAAAATAGTCCTTGTCTGCTGCATTCACACCATCTCCGGTTAGAAATACAACAAAATATTTAATAACCCAACCACCGATTACGCAATAATATGGAAGAATAATCACGGGCACCAAACAAGCAATTATGCCAAGAGGCTTCCATCCTTTTTTAATCTGGGAATATGCTGTCAGAGGACTCTGCTTTGTCTTTCTTCCTATCGCAACCT
Source organism: Wujia sp. (assembly GCA_051879975.1). Lineage (GTDB taxonomy): Bacteria > Bacillota > Clostridia > Lachnospirales > Lachnospiraceae > Coprococcus_C. The sequence goes on along the minus strand of JBJENB010000236.1, from coordinate 1,685 downwards.
CTGTTGTGAGTAAGGTAAATCCAAAGGTCACTGCCAGAATCAAATAAACCACCAGGAATAATCCTCCACCATCCTTTGCAGCCAAATATGGAAATCTCCAAATATTTCCCAAGCCTACAGCACTTCCGGCTGCAGCCAAAATAAATCCAAGTGAACCTTTAAATGCATTACGCTTGTTGTCCATATTTTCCCCCAAAAATTGATATTCAATAATTTAATAATTTTTCCTTATGCTTCCTCTTCTGTTCATACATTCTTGCATCAGCAAATCTGAGTGCAGTATGTACACCATCCATATTGTAGTTTATAACCTCAGCGCAACCCATACTCAATTGGAGCTTATACGGATGCTGTCCAGTAGCATTAAACTTCCCTATCTCATTATCAATAAAACAATTTATACTTCTCTCATATTCTTCAATATCATCTGTTGCAGCCAATACTACATACTCATCTCCACCAAATCTTGCACATATTGCTTGGTCCTTGGCAAAATCAAGCAAAAACTTGGCTGTAGTAGAGATAGCCACATCACCCATAGCATGACCATAAACATCATTTATGGTCTTAAGATTATCTAAATCTATGGAAACAATGATCATTGGTTTTTTATTAGCCTTACATTGCCTCAATAAACCAACACATTCCTCCTGAAAACCACGTCTGTTATATAAAGTGGTTAACGGATCTCTCTGATGTAATACCTTCATTTCAGCATATGCCGCATTAAGCTGTACACTTTTATGGACACTTTCCAATATCTGAATAGTATTATTGAGATATCTTTGAATGTAATCATACTCATTTTTTTCGATATTAATTTCACTTACAGCATATCCGTACACAGTACTTTGATAATGAATGACAGTAAACATAAGCACATCTGAGGTTTCTAAAATCTTATCAAAATCCGGTAAATATTCTTCAAATTTATATTCCTTGCAGAAATCCAGCAATTTCGTATTATTTACCTGATAAAATAGAATCATATCCTCTGTAAATTTTCCATTATATTTAGGAAGCCTTTCATTTTTAAAATAATCACGATTCAGACAAACCCAAATATGCATTAATTCACAATGCTTTGCAGCCGTCTTTGCCAATTCTTTATATTTCTTACAACCAAGACTTTCTGACAAATAACTGAACATAAATTCTTCATGCCCTCTGGAATAACTCATTAATCCATACAATTCCGTTATCTTGCTGGCTGCCTCATAAGCATTCACAGCCTTACATCCACAGGACTGGGCTACCCTATACTTAAAACCAACCTTAATATCCTCAGGTATATCCTTGTTATATGCCAAAGCATCCAACACATCCATTACCTTAATACTGAAGGAATCAAAATCTGTCACTGCCGTCGTAAGTCTTGGGGATGCATATTTCTCTGCCTCTATACCGTCAAAGCCTGTAATCAATACATCCTCGGGTATTCTATAGCCATGTTCCTGAAGCATCTGACTGGCAGTCATAGCCATAACATCATTACAACAAATTATTGCCTCAGGAATACCTCTTGGATCGTCAAAAAATTTCTGCATAACTTCCCTTGTAGGTCCCTCCCAGAAATTACCGTAACCTACTCGGGTTTCATCATACTCAATACCATTTTCTTTCAATACCTTCTTATAACAGTTAAGTCTTGTTTCGGAAAAGTCATTGCCTTCATGACCGGCTAT
>JBJENB010000235.1:0-3838 GCA_051879975.1 Wujia sp. | reverse complement strand
CAGGAATATTTAATTTGGATGATGTGCACGTGAATGATATGACGGAAACAGCAACCTGTTCAATAGTAACCTATGGAATGGATGGGGATTCGCATTATCGGGCTACAGATATAAGACTGTACAGAAGAGACGGAGTCTTGGGAATAGCATATCAGCTTCAGGGAAAGCTGGAGGGAGATGTAATAGTGGATTTACCGGGAGAATTTTCGGTTCACAATTCCCTAGCGGCTATCGCAATTGCAGACCTTATGGGTGTGGGATTCGAACAAATCAAGCAGATATTAACGGAAATAAAAGTTAGAGGCCGCGTGGAAATGATACCTATTTCCGATGAGTTTACGGTGATGATTGATTATGCCCATAATGCCATGGCAATGGAGAGCTTATATACGGCACTTTCGGCATATAAGCCAAAGAGGCTTGTGTCCTTATTTGGCTGTGGCGGAAACCGCTCTAAGGATAGAAGATATGAGATGGGCGAGGTGTCCGGTAACATGGCAGACCTGACCATAATAACAAGTGATAATCCGAGAAATGAGGAGCCTCAGGACATCATAAATGATATAAAGCTGGGAATGGCTAAGACTAATGGAAAATACATTGAAATCTGCGACAGAAAGGAAGCCATGAGGTATGCGATTATGAATGCTCAGCCGGGGGATGTAATTGTTTTTGCCGGTAAGGGACATGAGGATTATCAGGAAATAAAGGGTGTTAAATACCATATGGATGAGAGAGAGCTTATCAAAGAAATATTGGAGGAAGAAGATGTCACAAAGATATGCGGATATAATAATAGATATTTCGCATGAGGCAATCGATAGAACCTTTCAGTATATCATTCCTGAAGCACTGTATGAGGAGGTTCAGGTAGGTATACAGGTTCAGGTGCCCTTTGGCAATAGCAATGCCTTGAGAAAGGGGTATGTAATAGACATAACTGAGAAGCCGGCTTTTGATCCGGAGAGGATGAAGGAGATTGTCGGAATACCTGACCTTAGTCTTAAAATGGAGGGGCGCATGATTATCCTTGCCAAATGGATGCGGGATAATTATGGCTCAACGATGATTAATTGCCTGAAAACGGTCATGCCTGTAAGGGAAAAGGTCAGGAAGACCAAACAGAGAACTCAGGAGGCAGAATATCATCTCGAAGAAAGGAATATAAATCTTACAGAAAAGCAAAATGCTTTGGTACAGGAATTTGTAAAGGACAGACAGGACGGAGCTTATAATACCTATCTGCTTCATGGAATTACAGGAAGTGGAAAAACAGAGGTTTACATAAGCTGTATTAAAAATGTAATCAATGAGGGAAAACAGACAATACTGCTTATTCCGGAGATAGCCCTTACCTATCAGAATGTGGCCAGATTTAAGGGACATTTTGGTGACAGGGTGGCTATAATCAATTCCAAACAAAGTAAGGGTGAAAAATACCAACAGCTTCTGAAGGCAAAGAACCACGAGGTAGATGTGATCATTGGTCCAAGGTCCGCTTTATTTACACCCTGCGATAAGCTTGGTCTGATTATAATAGACGAGGAGCATGATGGTGCATATAAAAGCGACTATGCACCAAAATATCATGCAAGAGAGACCGCCATAGAGCTGGCGAGACTTTCGGGGGCTTCGGTTATACTTGGTTCAGCCACGCCAACCATAGCAAGCTATGCACTGGCTAAGCTTGGAACCTACAAATTATGGGAGCTGCCGGAACGACCGGACGGAAGAGAATTATCGGAGGTTAAGCTTGTTGATTTAAGGGAAGAGCTTAGACTGGGTAACAGAAGTATCATCAGCAAGGAGTTAAAGGACAGGATAGAAGAGTGTCTGAACAAAAACGAGCAGATTATGCTCTTTATAAACAGAAGGGGATACAATAGCTTCGTATCCTGCAGAGCCTGTGGTGAGGCGATTATGTGCCCGAAATGTGATGTAGCGCTGGCACTTCACGGAAAAGAGCAGTTAATGTGTCATTACTGTGGATATACGGTGAAGGCTCCAACAGAATGTCCGTCCTGTCATTCAAAGCTGATTGGTGGCTTTGGAACAGGAACAGAAAAGGTTGAGGCAGAGATTAACAGGTTGTTTCCGGGAGCAAGAACCATAAGAATGGATAAAGACACAACCACAAGAAAGGGGGCCCATGGGGATATTCTTTCAAGCTTTCTGAATCATGAGGCGGATATACTGATAGGAACCCAGATGATTGTGAAGGGACATGATTTTGCCAATGTTACACTGGTTGGGGTGATACTTGCGGATTTATCATTATTTGCCAATGATTACAGGGCAGGAGAGAGAACCTTTGACTTACTTACACAGGCGGCGGGAAGAGCCGGAAGGGGCGACAAGTCAGGCGTGGTTGTAATACAGACCTATCAGCCTGACCATTATGCAATTTGTGCCGCAGCAAAACAGGATTATGAAGGCTTCTTCAATATGGAGATGTCCTATAGAAGACTTATGAAATATCCGCCGGTTTATAATATGGTGGTTATCCTCATTACCTCAAAGGATTATGATTCGGCATGTAGGGTCTCTGAAGAGATAAAGCTTAAACTTGAAAATTTTGAGAAAGAAATGAGAATAGTTGGTCCAAGTGATGCGACTATAGCGAGAATAAATGATATACACAGAAGAGTTTTATATGTGAAGCTTGATAAGCTTGACAGATTAACTGATATACGAGAGATAATAGACAATTATGAGGAGGACAGTGTAGCTCTGGCTGTAGATGTCAATCCCATAAATATGTATTAGGAGGAATAAAGATGGCAATCAGAAAAATAAGAGTAGATGGCGATGATGTGTTGAGAAAGGTGTGTAAGCCGGTAGATAAGATGACAGGCAGAACACTTACTCTTATTGAGGATATGTTTGACACCATGTATGAAGCTAACGGAGTTGGTTTAGCTGCTCCTCAGGTTGGTATACTAAAAAGAATAGTTGTAATAGATATTGATGACGGAGATGCTTATGTGCTTATCAATCCCGAAATTGTTGAGATGGATGGTGAGCAATTTGGGGATGAGGGCTGCTTAAGTCTTCCGGGACTTTCAGCAAAGGTCAGAAGACCGGAGCATGTAATCTGTAAGGCTCTGAATGAAAATATGGAGGAGATAACCGTTGAGGGTGAAGGACTTCTTGCCAGGGCAATTTGTCATGAGCTGGATCATTTGGACGGAATTTTGTATAAGGATAGGGCTGAGGGTGGCTTGCACGCTGTAGATGCACCGCCGGAGGAGTAGCATAAGCCGGCTGATAAAATGAAGCTGCAAACACAGATGAGCTATGGGGATACATGAAGGTATATCGGAGGTATTGGTTGATGAGAATAGTATATATGGGAACACCGGAATTCGCAGTTGGCGCATTGGAATCCATAATAAAGGCTGGACACCAGGTTGAGGCAGTTATTACACAGCCCGATAAGGCAAAGGGCAGAAGTAAGGCATTGGTTCCAACGCCTGTCAAACAAAAGGCTTTGGAATATGGTATCAAGGTCTTTCAGCCGGAGAAGGTAAGGGAGCCTGAGACAGTTGAAATGCTTAAGAATATTTCTCCTGATGCCATAGTGGTTGCTGCCTATGGACAAATTCTGCCGGAAAGTATATTAAACATTCCAAGACTTGGTTGTATAAACATACATGCATCCCTTCTTCCAAAGTATCGGGGTGCGGCACCTATAGAGTGGTCTATAATTGACGGGGAGAAGAAAACCGGCGTTACAACCATGTATATGGAAAAGGGACTTGATACCGGAGATATGCTGGACAGGGTAGAGATAGACATTGAGGGTACAGATACAGGGGCTACCCTTCACGATAAGCTG
>JBJENB010000234.1:0-3840 GCA_051879975.1 Wujia sp. | reverse complement strand
GATTAACACCCGATGAATGTAAGCTCATTCTCGGTGATAACGCCGCCGGTCTCCTATTTTAATTTACAGACACCACAGCCAAAGCTATGCCTAAATTTATAAGTCAATTCATATAGCTGTGATATATTCTCACTCTAATTTTATTCTCCCTCTTCACCATACATATAGTTGTCAATGTATTTATAATAATCACAATCACATATGGTCTCTGCCATGGAGAATTTATTCTTCACATAGGCCTGCATATACTCCACATATTCCTCGTCTACCGGTGAGCCGTCCATGCTTTCGACAGCTCCCGTTGAGGCATTGTAGGAAACCCTGTCTGTGATAAAGCTTCTGTTGTTAAACATTACAACGCCTTCACTGTCGGATAATATATCCTGTCCCACCAACATTCTTGAATCGTACGGTAATCCCAATAGATTGGAAACAGTAGGCAGTATATCAAGGCTGGAGCAATATTTATCGACCTGAACCGGCTCCTCCATGGATGCAGACCAAATAATAAGTGCATTCCTGTACCATTCGAAATTGTTTTCCAGCTCATAGCCCGCCAAGTCATCCAATACATCCTTGTCATCATAAGGTACATGGTCTGCAGTGAGAACTATAAGGGTATTTTCTGCCATATCATTTTCCTCAAGCAGCTCATTTAATCTCGTCAGGGCAAGCTCCAGCTCATACTGACATGCCAAATATGCCTTTGTACTTTCATTATATGGTAAATCCTGTATCAAATCCTTATGTCTCTGTGCCATCATATTGCCACCGAAATTGTACATTACATGTCCGCTGACAGTTAAGTAATATGTATGGAAGGGCTGACTGTCCTTGTACAAATCAAAGGTATTTTCAATTAGTCTTAAATCGGACTGAGGCCAAAGCACAGTTCCCCCGGAGCTTTTCTCAGGTTCAAAGCCATTCCCAACCCCTATCCACTCATATCCCAGATTGGTATGGGATATATGTCTGTCATAATATGTATAGGTGTTGTTATGGAAACCCATGGTCCTATATCCCAGTTTACCAAGCTGCTTACTCAGGGCAAACATCATATCATTCTTGTTTGCTCCTGATTTCTTCATGCTGAGATAGCCACCATTCTTCGGCATTAGTCCGGTCAGATTAGCATATTCACCCCCCAAGGTTGAACCATACCAAAGCGGTGTGTAGTAATTAGTAAAATAAAAGCCCTCATGCTGCATCTTATATAAGGTCGGTGTCCTAACCGGATCTATAAGATATCCGGAAAATGCTTCTGCCGTGATGAAGATAACATTATATCCCTCGAAAATTCCCGTATACTCATTTTTGTTTGTGGGATTAACGGTTCTTATATACTCACTCAGAGAATTTGCTGCACTACTGTCGGTCTGCTCTATAAGCTCATCAAAATCTATAGCCAGAATATTGGGTGATGTATCAATCACAGGCTCCGGCTCTTCTGTAGTAGAAGAATTAATATCTGTTGATGAATACTCTGTGGTCAGCTCCGTTGTAAGCTCCGTGGTAGGCCCTGCCGTTGTTCCCTCTGCCACAAAGGATACCTCTTTTTTCTTAATGCCAAGCTTTTCAGAAATGCCAAGCTTTGTATCAAGCCACAGAGACTCCATAACTCCGAGCTTTTCTACCGCCATATCAACAGAGGTGTAATTGCTGTAAATTTCATAGGCTGAATATACAGATTTTTTATCTCCGTTCATAACAATCACAGTACATATAAAAACAACAATGGCACCGCCAAGGTTAAAGCCGTACATATGTGCCCTGCGGTGTCCGAAATTAATTATCTTTCTGAGCAGTACACCATATAACACCACCGGAGCTATGATTAAAAGTATTATCCACCATTCAGATTTTATCTCCTTCCAAATTACATCAGTAAAGTCAAAGGCCTGATCGGTCACTCCGATAGAACCCGCTGCCGAGAGATATGTGCTAAAAACACCACTGTATATAACCTGTACAACAAAATAAACAGCAAGCATAAGTGTAAAAATAAATCCCGCTATCTTTCCTGCAAGCTTTGGCAATATGCTTACAATTGTTCCTATTATTAGTCCATAAAACAGTGCAAACATCAGCTTGTATTTCAGATTTTGATACACTCCCCCAAATCTTACGAAATGAAACAGCAGCTCATAAAACAAAACCAGAATAATGCTGTAAAACTCCGGAGATTTTATAACCCTCACTATGATTCCGGCCTTTTTATCCGATGTTCTTTCTCTGCCGGTTTTCTCCTGCTTGTCAGCTTCTTTCTTCTTGACAGTCTCTTTCTGCTTGTCAGCTTCTTCCCGCTTGTCAGTTTTTTCCTGCTTGACAGTCTCTTTCTTCTTGACAGTTTCTTTCTGCTTGTCAGCTTCTTCCCGCTTGTCAGTTTTTTTGTCATCATAATTTAGTTTTATTAAAGGTATATCTCCCTTTGCCATAATACTTCCTCTTATGTGAATATATCATTAAGTTTCTGCCAAGCCTTAAGCTCATTTACATTACAATTATTAAACAACAGCATATTGTAAAAATCAACAAGAAATGTTATAGTACAACTTAATTTAATAAAAAATTAAATATGGAGGACAATATTATGAAGAAGTTTAAAAAACTTTTAGTTCTTACTTTATCAGCAACACTCGCCATGACCTGCTTCGTTGGCTGTGGTAAAAAGGATGATAATGATGCAAAGGGTGTTAAGGTAATCGACATAGACCTTACCAGCGAGGAATATGCATTTGGTGTTGACAAGACTCAGCCTGAGCTCCTTGAAGAAGTAAATGCTTTCATTAAAGAAATCAAAGAAGATGGTACATTTGATGAAATATGTAACAGATACTTCGGCGATGGCGAGCCGGTAGCTGTTAAATCTGCAAAGCTTGATTCCAGCAAGGATCAGCTTGTAGTTGCCACAAATGCTGCCTTCGAGCCATTTGAGTATACTCTTGGCGGTGAAGATTATTATGGCATAGATATGGAAATAGCAGCTCTTCTCGCTGAAAAGCTTGGCAAAGAGCTTGTTATTCAGAACATGGATTTTGATGCAGTATGTCTCTCTGTTGGTCAGCAGAAATGTGATATTGCCATGGCAGGTCTTACAATAAAGCCTGACCGTGAGGAATATGTAACCTTCTCTGATCCTTACTACAACGCATCACAGAAGCTTATTGTACCTGCTGGCAACACTGAATTTGACAACTGCAAAACTGCTGAGGATGTAACTGCTATTCTTGCTTCAAAGGATAAAAGTGTTAGCGTTGGTGTTCAGAATGGTACTACCGGTCAGTTCTTCTGCCAGGGTGATGAGGATTGGGGCTTTGATGGTTTCGCTATGACTACCACCGGCTACAAGAACGGTTCTCTTGCTGTTCAGGCTCTCATCAACGGAAACATCAACTATGTAATTATTGATTCAGCTCCTGCAGCTTGCATCACCGAATCAATAAATAAAATGCAGTAATTAAATGATAGAAAGAGGAACAAATGGGTAATTTCGGTCAAAAAATCGAAAAATTTTTAGAAATGTTTATAGACAACAAGGGCTATGTAAAGGTACTTGAAGGTCTTCAGAACACATTAGTTATAGCGGTACTTGGACTCATTATAGGAATACTGTTGGGAACACTTATTGCTACAGCGAGAGTCCTTCCAAAGTACAAGGTTCTTCCAAGAATACTTAATGGAATATGTAGCTTCTATGTAGCACTTTTCAGAGGAACCCCTGTTGTAGTACAGCTCCTTGTATTTTACTATGTTCTTCTCCCATTATGGGGTGTACAGATGACCGGCGTAAATGTTTCCATATTGGTCTTTGGTTTAAACAGTGCGGCATACATTTCTGAG
>JBJENB010000233.1:0-3852 GCA_051879975.1 Wujia sp. | reverse complement strand
CATATCTCCATCAGCAAAGTACTTGCTTGATATGGCTCTCTTCAAGCTCTGTCTTACATATTCCGTAAGAATATCCGTATCCCTGCTACCGGCTGCATAATCAGCCAATGTTTCAAATATGGTAACCAAATCTCTTATTGATATACCCTCCCTAAGAAGATTCTGCAATACCTTTTGTATATCGCCCACTCCAAGAAGCTTAGGAACAAGCTCATCAACAAGAGTTTTATTATTCTCCTTAATATTATCGATTAGATTCTGTACATCCTGTCTGGTTAACAATTCATCCAAATGACTCTTAATAACCTCTGTAAGATGTGTGGCTATGATAGATGGTGGATCTACAACCGTATAGCCGAGAGATTCAGCACGTTCCCTCTGGGACTCCGTAATCCACATTGCCTCCAGATGAAATGCAGGCTCAAAGGTTGGTATACCGGTTATCTCATCCTCCACATATCCGGGATTCATTGCCATATAGTGGTCAAACAGTATCTCTCCCTCACTTACCTGAATACCCTTAATCTTAATTATGTATTGATTCGGATTGAGCTGAATATTATCTCGAAGTCGAATAACAGGAACAACCGCACCAAGCTCCAGTGCAACCTGCCTTCTAATCATTACGACTCTATCCAAAAGGTCACCGCCCTGATTAACATCAGCTAATGGTATTATACCATAACCAAACTCCAATTCAATAGGATCTACCTGAAGCAGAGAGTTCACATTTTCATGTCTTCTGACCTCATCCGCCTGAACATCTTCTTCCTCAACCTCCTCCTTAATTGCTTTCTCCTGTTCCTTGTTCCTTAAGGATTGTGAAAGTATAATAAATAGAATTCCATACGCCATACAGAATATCGTATTAAGAGGAGTCAGGATTCCGAGTCCAATCATAGTCGCTCCAACCATAACAAGTACCTTAGGAATACTAAAAAGCTGTCCAACAAGAATATCTCCTATATTTTCCTCCTTAGAAGCCTTTGTTACAAGGATACCTGTTGACAGCGATATCATCATTGATGGAATCTGTGATACAAGTCCGTCACCTATGGTAAGAATTGTAAATTTGTTTAATGCCTCACTTGCTGACAGGCCCATAGATGTAATACCCATTACAAGACCACCGACAATATTTATTAATGTAATGATAAGACCGGCCGTTGCATCTCCCTTAACGTATTTGGAAGCACCATCCATGGCACCGAAGAATGCGGACTCTTCCTGTATTTTATTACGTCTTTCGATTGCTTCTCTATCTGTTATTGCCCCTGCACTGAGGTCTGCATCAATCGCCATCTGCTTACCCGGCATAGCATCCAAAGTGAATCTTGCTGTTACCTCTGATACTCTTTCAGAACCTTTATTTATTACCATCATCTGAACAATAATCAGAACGATAAATACAATTGCACCGATTACAAGATTTCCCCCGCCAACAAAGGAACCAAACACCTCTACAACCTGTCCAGGATTACCTGTTGAAAGTATTAGTCTTGTAGAAGATACATTCAGCGATATTCTGAATACGGTTGTAAAAAGCAAAAGGGTCGGAAATCCCGACATATTAAGAGTTTCCTTTGCAAACAGACAATTAAATACAATAATAAGTGACATAGATATATTAAATAAAATCAAAAAATCAAGAAGCCATGAAGGTATGGGAATAATGAGAAATACTACTGCAGCAAGTAAATATATTCCAAGAAACATATCATTTTTTTTCATTTTCCATACCTCCTAATCTTATTTTTTTATTTATTATTGGAATTAGCTTACTTTATTTTTTATCCTATATACATAAGCCAATACTTCAGCTACAGATTGATATAATTCAGCCGGAATTTCATCTCCGATTTCCACATTAGCATACAACATTCTTGCCAAAGGTTTATTCTCAACTATTTCCACATCATTTTCTCTTGCAAGCTCCTTTATCTTAAGTGCAAGATAATCTGCCCCCTTCGCAGTAACCAAAGGTGCCTGACTCAAAGTATTATCATATCTCAAAGCAACGGCAAAATGTGTTGGATTCGTAATTACTACATCAGCTTCGGGAACACTTTGCATCATTCTTCTGCGAGATGCCTGCTGCATACGCTGTCTCTGTTGAGATTTAATCTTAGGATCTCCCTCCTGATTCTTATATTCATCCTTGACCTCTTGCTTGGACATTCGAAGTTCTTTTTTATGTTTGATCCTTTGATATATATAGTCAGCGATTCCAATAACCATATAGGCAATGGAAATTTTCAAACCAAGCTCCATAACAAGATCAAACAGAATGCCTAGGGCATCCTCCATCTCGTAATCATATACTGTAATGAATACGCCCAAATTATCCCTTAATACAGAATAACTCACCGCTAAAAACAATGCAATTTTAAATATAGACATAATAAGCTCAAACAAAGTGTCTTTTGAAAACATCCTTTTAAACCCATTTATTGGATTAAGCTTATTGAACTTTGGCTGTAACGGCTTTGATGTTATCATCCATTTGATCTGTATTTTCTGGGTTACAAATGCTATCACAAATGCAACCAGCAAAAAAGGTAAACATGTCACAATGATATATAATGTGACATTCAGCATCAGCTGCCATGCGGACTTTGAATTAAAATCCCCCAAAACATAATCAGACATGTTATTCCAATAAGAAAAAAACACGCCTATCATACGTTCTCCTAGAAAGCTCATAAATATTTTTAGACATACAAAAATTGCCAAAAGTGAGCATGCACTTGACAGCTCCTTACTTTTAGCAACCTGTCCCTCTTTACGGGAATCCTCTATCTTCTTTGCAGTGGGCTCCTCTGTCTTCTCCCCACCTTCATCATTTGCAAAGAATTGTAGATTATATTTTAACAAAAATGAATTGTTATCCACACTATAGGCCTCCGATAAGCGAGTTAAGCATCGTCTGCATTTTATCCATCAAAAATGTTGTTATATTTGGTACAAACATTATAGCAATACTTAAAATAAATAATCCTATAAAAACCTTCAGCTGAATTCCAACAGCAAACATATTCATCTGGGGTGAACTCTTGGATAATACACCTAATATGATATTCAGTATCGTTGCTCCAAGGAATATAGGCATTGCAATTCGGAAGCCTATACTAAAAAACTGTCCTATAAAGCTTAACACATTAACATACATCAAAGGAAAATTAATATCTGCATGACCAATAGGTACCAATTCAAAGGACTGTGCCAAGGCTGTCAGCATATAATAGTGCAAATTAGTAATCATAATAACAACATAAACCAAACTATCATAAAATCTGGAAGATACAGTAACCATAGCTCCCATACTTACATCAAAGGTTGTCGCCATGGAAAAACCAATCTCTCTGTCAATAAAATCACCTGCAAAGCTTAATGTAGCCATAACAAAGCTACATACAAAACCCATTGATAAGCCCACAGCTGCTTCCTTAACAACCAATAAAGTATACCCGAATACTGTTTCATACTCAGGGAGGCTGACATCTGTAGCCATATAAATTGTCAGTGAAATACATGCTGCGATTAGAATTCTAAGACGAACATTAACACTTTGATGTCCAAAAATCGGTGAGACTGCCGTAAAACAAGCAACCCTCACCACAACAAGCAAGAATGCTTCCAGAGCTAATGTTGAAATAGTCAAATCCATCTGCCGCTACCTCACATATGTACCAAATCTTCCATACAATTCATTTATAAACTCAACTATATTGGTTAATATCCAATCACCACATATCAGAAGAACAACTAATATTGTAATCAACTTCGGGACAAAGGTAAGTGTCTGCTCCTGAATCGATGTAACAGTTTGAAAAATACTTATTATGAGACCTA